>NZ_JANHAU010000005.1 GCF_024464185.1 Haloarchaeobius salinus | reverse complement strand
TTCGAGAGGTAAAACGCAGAACTACCTCTTTCTCAAACTGTTTCAGCCACGCCGAAGCAGAAACTGCTGACGAGTGGCTCAGATCATTCGCCTTCGCATGGAATCAGCTAATCTGAACGCGACCCGTTCGTCGGACACATGTTTTAATTACCACCCCCGATAGACTCAGATAGGTTGACAGATGGAGTATCCCGTCGCGAAGAGCGAGAACCTGGAAGTAACGTTTGCAGGAATCCTCGACCGGACCATCGGCCACGTCGAGGTTTCGTTGCTGGTCTTCGAGGCCGAGAACCACGGCGACGAGGAACACGTCTGGCGGTATGACGAGATGGTGTTGGTTGACGCCGACGGCACCGAGCACGATCTCGGCGATGCGGTCTCTGGCGAGACGGGAGATGCGGGTCACCTGCCCTCGGATTGGTGGACGAGCCCCAAGATCCCTCGATACTGGACGTCCCGGTGTGTCACCGACATCGACCAGCTTGATGCGGAGATGGCACCACTCGAGATACGGCACGATTACAAGGGCGAACGGTTCACGTTCGAGCTCTCGCCCAGACAGATAGAGTTCCTCCGCACGCACCCGAAGGATTTCGTCGAGGGAGATATGGAGGTTACCGACTTCGACGGACCCTACGATATCGCGGTAGTGGAGACGGTCACGCGGGATGGCGTCATTATCGATCAGGGAGTAGGGGACCATGGCACGCTCGTCGCCGCCCCATCACACCTCTCCGCGGACCTGGAGCCAGGGTCGCGGGTCGCGCTCGATGACGGCGTCATTGCGAAGGTGCTGACTGAGAAGGTCGATACTCGTGTTCGGTCGATGGAGATCGAGAGCCGACCGTCGGTTGGCTTCGAGGACATCGGTGGTCTCGAGGACGTGATCCGACGTGTTCGTGAGGTCATCGAGGAGCCGTTGTCGAATCCCGACCGGTTCACAGAGATCGGCATCGAGCCGCCGAATGGCGTCCTGTTGCACGGCCCGCCGGGGACGGGGAAGACGATGCTCGCGAAGGCGGTCGCCGCCAGCACGGATGCGTCGTTTATACGGATGGCCGGGTCCGAACTCGTCCGGAAGTACGTCGGTGAGGGCGCTCAGATGGTCCGGGAGGTGTTCGATGTCGCTGACCGGCGGAGTCCGGCGATCGTGTTCATCGACGAGATTGACGCCATCGCACGACAACGGAGTGCGGGTGGGAGCTCCGGGAACGAGGAAGTCCAGCGGACGCTGATGCAGTTGCTGTCCGTGATGGACGGCTTCGACAACTATGGCAACGTTCGGGTTGTCGCTGCCACGAACCGGTTCGACGTGCTTGATCAAGCCATCTTGCGTCCGGGTCGCTTCGACCGGCTCGTAGAGGTCCCCAAGCCAGACACGGCGGCTCGGGAACAGATCTTTCAGGTGCACCTTCGGGGTGTTGAGACTGCAAGTGACATCGACTACGAGGAGTTGGCCAATGTCACCGATGGGTTCACCGGGGCTGACATCGAAGCGACCTGCACCGAAGCTGGATACACGGCCATCCGGGAGGGCCGCAAGTCCGTGACCCAGATCGATCTCGTCGGGGCCGTACAGTCGATCAACGCCGAGGAACAGGCCCGACAAGAACAACGCTGAGGCCGCGTAGTCGCGTCCTTTGAACTGCGGGCACAAGCCGGGGACGGGGTTCCGCTGGGCGATGGGTTGCTTCGTCTGGGTGCACCCCTAGAGGTGAGTCGAGATGTCTGCAGAGCGGCGCTGACCCGTCGCCTGGTGCCGGAATCGGGAGACTAGTTATTTCAGTCATGATGACAAATAATGGTTCGAGCTGTGGAACAGCAATCTCCTGCGCAGGAGCGCTCGACGAAAAAGCGTCGGGGTTCGACGACCGGTCAGGTCGACACGTGGTCCCGCGTCCAACCGGGGTCGTTCCCGGTGAGGTCGATGATGTCGGACCGACACGCCGGGCAGTAGTCGGGGGAGACAGTCTCGGGGACGTACACCGCGCCGCCACACTTCACGCACGCGTCCACGTCGATTGTGACGCAATCCGCACAGATGTTGAAGTCGTCAGCCGTGAGCTCGCGCAGGGGTTCGAGCTTTTTGTCCAGGAGATACTCGTCGATGACGGTCTGGCAGCTGTGGCACGGTTTCATAGCGATGCGTGCTATCTCTTGTGACGCCCAGATATATACTTGTCTGCCAGTGCAAGATACCGGGTCCGTTCGAGATGTGCGTCTACCCTGGGCGATCGACGGGGTCGCGTCCCGGGCGAAAAGCGTGGTAACGTTACCCTCGGAAGGACTATACCCCGTCCCGGTGTACATCTGTTCGTAATGGCAACCGGTAAAGTTGACTTCTTCAACGACACAGGCGGCTACGGCTTCATTTCGACCGACGACGACGCTGTTGACGACGACGAGGACGTGTTCTTCCACATGGAAGACGTCGGCGGTCCGGACCTCGAGGAGGGTCAGGAGGTCGAGTTCGACATCGAATCATCCCCGAAGGGACCCCGCGCGTCGAACCTCACCCGCAAGTAACGATTCCGTCCGCCTGTCGTCGGTAACGACAGTCGGCATCCGTTCTTTCAGACTGGTACCGTACCAGTCACGTCCCCGGCCAACGAGTAGCGACCCTTCCTCCTGGTCGACCTTTTTACCCCGGGGACGAGAACGGGACCAGTACTACCGATGGGGGGATACAGTGAGGCGGTCCGACTGGTCGGGGGGACGGAACTCCGGGCGTTCATGCACGCGGTCCGTGGTGAGCCGGAGCGGTTCGAGCCGCCCGAATCATCCGACCCGCGACTGGTCGATCCCGTGGACGGGGCCTTCGAGACGGTCGAGGGAGCGACGCGACGTCTCGAGACGTTGGAGTCTCGGCTGCGAGAACGCGGGGACCGCAGGGCAGTTTTCCTGACCATCTACGTCCGGATGACGCGCGAGGTGCACGACGGCATCGCGTCGGGCCGGTTCACGGACCCGGAGTGGATGCGGCGGTACCTCGTCACCTTCGCGAACTACTACCGTCGGGCGTTCCTGGCCTTCGAAACAGGCGACGTCGCAGCCGTCCCGGACCCGTGGCGGGTCGCCTTCGGGGCCTCGATGCACGACGAGACACTCGTAGTCCAGGATGCGTTCCTCGGCGTGAACGCACACATCAACTACGACCTCGCGCTCGCGCTGGCTGACGTCGGCCTCGACCCGGATCGGGCGGCCAAGCGGACGGACCACCTCGCAATCGACGACATCCTGGCGGGACTGGTCGACGCCCAGCAGACGGCACTCGCGCGATTGTACGCCCCGGGTGTGCACGACGTCGACGCGCTATTCGGTCGACTCGACGAGTCGCTCACACTCCGCTCGATGATCGAGGGCCGGGCGCAGGCGTGGCGCGTCGCGGTCGTGCGTACCGACTTCGACACCCCACCCGTCCCAGGGTTCGCGAAGTGGGTCCTTCGGACGACAGCGACCGGCGGCGCACTGTTCGTCCTGAGTCCACAGCTCGACCCGGCAGTTCTCGCCCAACTCAGAGCGGTTGAACGGGACGACACGTCCCTAGACGGGCTCCTGACCCGTCTCGACGAACAGCTCGATGCCAGACACAGGTGAGAGTACAGAGGTGGCATCCTCCCCGTGGGAGACGACCTCGTCCTCGAACTCGGCGGACCGGGTCGGTGAGCAGGCGCTTCGGGGCCACTGGTGCGCGGTAATCGACGACGAACTTTTACCGTTCCTCGCGACGCGTGAACACATGGCAGGACGCTGTCCCCACTGCGAGGAGGAAGTGACACCCCGGAACGGCGGCGAACCAGGCGAACACTCCGGCGTTGCAACAGTCTGGGTCTGTCCCGTCTGTGACACCATCCTCAGCGTCTCGGAGTGGATGGACTGACCACCGTCCGCAAGATACTACACATGCCCCAGCACACACCGACCGCGACCTTCCAGCAGTTCACCGACGTCGCGACCGACGAACCCTATCTCATCGAGGGGTTGCCTGGTCACGGGCTCGTCGCCGCCATCGCGACCGACCTCGTCACCAGACAGCTCGAACTCGAACACCACGGGAGCATCGTCTCTGACGAGTTCCCGTCCGTCGCCCCGTTCACGGAGGGGCGCGTACAGGACCTCGTCCGTGTGTACGCAGGGGCCGACCCACCCGTGATGACGCTCCAGAGCGCCGTGGCACTACCGGGTCGCGCGTTCGGCCCGCTCGCGGACTGTGTCCTCGAGGACCTGGCCGTCGAGTTCGACCGCGCCATCTTCCTGACCGGCGCTCCGGCCGAGAACGAGGAGAACATCGGCGAGGTGTTCGGCGTCGCGACCACGGACGAGGTCGAGGCCGAGCTCCGCGAGGCGGACATCCCCATCGCGGACGGCTTCGGCCTCATCGGAGGCATCACGGGCGCACTCGTCTCGGCGTGCCATCGTGCCGACGTCCCCGCGTCAGTACTCGTCGTGAAGGCGAACCCCTACCTGCCGGACCCGGCTGCGGCGGAGTCGGTCATCGAGAACGCGCTCGAACCGCTCGTCGACTTCGACATCGACACCACGGAGCTGGCGGAGCAGGCCGACGAGATCCGCACGCAGATGGAGGAGGTATCGAGACACTACCAGCAGATGATGGCCTCAGAGGGTCAGGAGCCACCCGATGAGCCCACCGGGCCGACGATGTTCCAGTAGCGGGTGGCGCGAGCGCTGGGTTGGCCGGGTCCGCAGACCCGGCAGGTCCGCCGAACGACGAACGCTTCGCCGTGGCCCTCCAGGTCGACTGGGAAACCCTCGTCGTCCGCGCGGGTCCGACCGTCCGTCGCCTGTTCCACACCGTGCGCTCCCGTCCGCGGTTGCGTGCATCTCGAAGCCGGCTGGTGGTCACTCGTCGGTCGTGAGTTCCCGCTCTACCAGGTCCTCCAGCAACTCCTCGTACTCCAGTTCCGACCCCCGTATCTCCTCGAGGGCCTCCTCCATCTCGCGCTCCCGCTGTCTGCGCTCCTCGTCGAGTGCCTTCTTGTCACGCCCTTTCCGGGTGTCTGGCATATGCTACCATTCCACGCAATCCCTCCTAACCTTTGTGCTGTCCCGTCCGCCTGCACCGGCCCGTAGACCGCGTCTGGTACCGTGTCAGGACTCACCCGACTAGCTCGACCGACGAGTGCAGCGGCAGTCGCTCAGCAGTGGCCCTCACCGGACGACCTAAACCCTCGCCGAGCATCTGTACAGACGAACCGGAGGCCACCATGGAACACATCGAGTACGCCTACACCCACGGGATGAACGACGAGGAGATCGCAGAGCGATTGCACACCGAGGGGACAGGTGTACTCTCGCTCGCCGACGACGGCGACGCCTACGGAGTCCCGCTCGCGCACTACTACGACGGCGAGGACATCTACTTCAGACTCGGGATGACCGAGGACAGTCAGAAGCGCGACCTGCTCGAGCGTGGCGGCACCGTCTCGTACGCCGTCTACGGGACCGACGAGACCGATGACCCGCGTGGCATCGACTCGTGGAGCATCCTCGCGGAGGGGACGCTGACCCGTATCCCGGAGTCGGACCACGAACGCTTCGACACCGCGGAGATCAACCGACATTTCTCACCGATACGCGTGTTCGACGAGGACATCGAGGAGATCGAGATCGTCATCGTCCGCCTCGATGCCGACTCGGTGACGGGACGGAGGACGTCGTTCGACTGACCGGTCCGGCACCCTCAGCCCCCGAACTCGGTGACGACCTCCACGCCCTGGGTCCCGTAGTCGGTCATCGCGGCCAGCCGGTCCGACACCTCCGAGAGCGAGACCCGACGGGTCACGAGCGCCCCGGGGTCGATGCGGTCTGTCTCGATCATCCTGAGCAACTCGTCGAACCGCGTCGGTGGCATCCCGCGGGACCCGAGGAAGGAGATATCCCAGCGCGCCATCGTGTCGATTGGCAGCGCGACCTCCCCACGCTCCGCCTCGGTCGTCAGCCCGAGCTGGACGTGGGTGCCCCGCGTCCGCAGGCAGTCGACGCTGTTGCGGCAGGTCTCTGCACGCCCGAGCGCGTCGACCGAGACGTGAGCCCCGTCGCCGGTCAGCGACTCTATCTCGCCCGGCACGTCGTCGACGCCTGACGCGTCGACCGTCGCCGTCGCACCGAGATCGCTGGCGAGTTCGAGCGGTTCCTCGCGCACGTCCACGGCGACGACGCCGGCCCCGAGTGCGGCCGCGAGCTGGACCGCCGCGAGGCCGAGCCCGCCACAGCCGTGGACGGCCACCCAGTCGCCGGCGTCGAGGTCGACGCGGTGCGAGAGCGCGTGGAACGCCGTCACGTAGCGACAGCCGAGCGCGGCCATCTCCTCCGGCTCCACGTTCGACGGGAGCGAGACGGCGTTGTAGTCGGCGTTCGGGACGTGGACCGCCTCCGCGAACGCGCCTGGCGCATCCATCTCGAACCCGAGTGCGTAGCCGTCGTCGCAGACGTTGCCGTGGCCGTTGAGACAGTGCGGGCAGGCCCCGTCGCCGAGGTTGAACGGCACCGCCACCTGGTCGCCGACGGAGAGTCGCGTCACGTCCTCGCCGACAGCGACGACCCGGCCCGCGGGCTCGTGCCCGAGCACCTGGCCGAGCGGAACCTGGTCGTCGGCCCACTCACCGTGGCCCTGCCAGGCGTGCCAGTCGCTCCGACAGATACCGCAGGCTTCTACCTCGACCACCGCCCCGTGGGGTTCGGGGTCCGGTTCCGGAACGGACTCGATGCTCAGCGGTTCGCCGTAGGCCTCGAGGACTGCTGCGTGCATACCGGGACCGAGCAGGGGAACCACCTTAGCTCTGGGCCTGCCGGCGGACACGGGACCGACAAGAGCTAAGGGCTGCTGTCACGCAGTTCCCGACAGGATGTCGGTGGCCATCGGGACGTCGAACCCGTTCAGCGATCCGCTCCGGGGCGAGGAGCGTGCACTGGCGTTCGTTCGAACGTGGGTGAGACGATGAACGGACGGACGTCCGGTGACCGGCGGGACCGCCCGTTCGCCGCGACCTTCGACCGGTACCTCCAGGACAAGGGCAAGGGTCGCGGCGGCGAGGGCGGGAACTATCGGCGGAACGCCGCCCGCGAGCTGGACCGGTTCGCGGCGTGGGCGCGGGGCGAGCGCGGGCCTGCAGACTGGTCCGGGATCGTCCACGACGCCGACCGTGAACCCACCTTCGCGGACCTCGACGAGCGCGTCTTCCGCGAGTACGCCCGTCACCTCGCCGGCGACCGGGGGCTGAAGCCGAACACCGTCCAGACGTACTACGCGTACGTCTCCGCCTGGTGCGGCTGGTGCGTCAACGAGGGCTACCTGACCGCACACTACGCCCAGCGCGCGAGTGCGACGGCCCCGTTGCCCACCGACGACGGCCGCAAGCCCGGCGACCAGCAGGCGTGGACCCCGGAACAGCGTCACGCGCTGACCCGTCACGTCGACGAGCAGGCCCGTGAGGCCATCGAGACGTACAGCACCCTGGACCCGGACACCGACCGGCTCGACAGGGAGCGCGCCCGCTACCACGCGCTTCGAGCCGCCCGGGACCGCGCGCTCGTCTTCGTCGTCGCCTACACCGCCGTCCGTATCGGCGAACTGCTCCGCGACCCCGACGACCCGCGTCGACGTGGCGTCCGCTGGGGCGAGGTCGACCTGGACGCCGGCAGCATGGAGGTTTACCGGAAGAAACAGCAGTGGGACGCCGCCAGCCTGCCCGACCCGGTGCTCGGGCCGCTCCGACGCTACCGTCGGTTGCTCGACCCGCCGAGCGACCGCTGGCCGGTGTTCCCAACCTTCGACCAGCGGACCCTCGGCGAACTGGTGCAGGAGGGGCTGGCGGACCGGGGAGTCCGCCCTGCAGAGATCGACGCCCGACGCGACGAACACGCCCGCGACCTGCTCCTCGCGCTCGACGCCGACCTGCGGCCACCCTCGCTCACGACCGACGGCGGCCGGAGCGTGCTGCGTCGTGTGACGACGGCGAGTGACGTCGACGTCGACCACCCGAAGCACGACTACCTCGCTCCCCACGGCGGCCGTCGCGGCATGGGCGAGGTGCTCGTGCGGGCGTTCGGCTACACCGTCGCCGCCCGCTACCTCGACAACTCCGAGGAGATGGTCCGCGACCGCTACTCCCACATCGAGGCCGGCGAACTCGGCGACGTGGCGACGGAGGCGCTGGACGAAGTGGACCGCTGACCGGGACGGGATCGCCCCCGCCGCCTCGCTCCGGACTCAGGGGGACCCGACAACGTCGATGATCTGCGGGGCCTCGTACACGCGGTACCGTTCCGACCCCGAGATTTCCTCGACGATGCCCTCCGCCTCCAGAGCCTCGATGGCGTCGTACACCGCCTGTCGCGACCGGCCGGTCGCCTCGATGGCCCTGCTCGCAGTCAGGTAGGGCTCCTCGAAGACATAGTCGACCACGTCGCGGACCGCCGGACGGTTCGGGAACAGGTCGTGGTACTCGGTCTGGAGCGCCTGGAGTCCGACCCCACAGTCGTACGCGTCGATGGCCTGTTCCGCGACCGCGTTCAGGACGAACGTGATCCACTCCTCCCACGCCCCGTCCCGGCTCACCGCCAGCAGGAGGTCGAGGTACCGCTGCCGACATCGGTTGAAGTACTCGCTCAGGTAGAGGTACGGCTCGGGGAGCAGTCCCGCGTCGTACAGCTAGAGCATCATCAGCAGCCGGCCCAGCCGGCCGTTCCCGTCGCGGAACGGGTGGATGGTCTCGAACTGGTAGTGGGTGATGGCCACGTCGACGAGCGGTGGGTACGACCCACGGGTCACGTAGGCGACGAGTTGGTCCAGGAGGAGGTCGACCGTGTCCGGGCTCGCCGGGACGAACCGGGCGCTCTCGGCCGACCCGTCCGGCGAACCGATGTACACCGGTACCTCTTGGAGTTGGCCCGGGTGCTCGTCGACCCCGCGGGTGTCGTGCAGCAGAATCCCGTGGAGCTCCCAAATCAGGCGACGCTCAGCTGCTCGCCGTCGCCGAGGCGCTCGAACCCCTGCCTGACCGCGTCGACGTAGTTGTACGCCTCCCGCACGTCGCGCGAGTCGGCCGCCGACCGCTCCGGAGCGCTGTCGATCTCGTGCAGGATGATGTCCGAGTCGGTGACGTTCGTCCCCTCTATCTGCGAACTCATCGCGGCCTCGCGGACGACGAACGGAGCGATGAGCAGGTTATCGTTGTCCACGTTCCGGTGGAGGGTCGCCAGTCGCCCGAGCGCGTACTGCGCGTCGCCGTACACCCGGAGCAGGTCGTCGGTGTACTCGATCTCCGGCGGAAGGCTCGCCGGCCGGTAACACGGCAGGCCGTCGTAGCGGTCTATGGTCCCAGGCCCGTCCGCGAACTCCGCTGGGTCCATCTTGCCGTAGACTGCACACCGAACGGTGATAAATCTACTAAATAGGGTTTAAGCTGATTTAGATAGGAGATTGACCCCGTCTGTGTCAGCGAGGACGGCTCTCCGGAGATGGGCCAGGACTTCTCTTGACACAGACTGTCAGCTGCGTGGCCCTAAGTCTACTAGACAGAGAAAGGTTGATTTTGATAGGAGAGAGTGCCGGCTGTGTCAACCGGGACGGGTCGTAAGCGGACCCGTGCTCGATGACACACCACCGGTTCGAGAAAGGCAGTCATCGTGATTCGGAAGCAGTCCCGGATCTGGCTGCGCAATCGCCACCTCTCGCGTGGGCGGCGAGTCGACGGGATTCGACACGCAGATTGCGGGCGACCTGAGCGAACTCGGCCGCCCGGTCTCGGGTGAGGTGCTCATCCGACGGGAGACGTTCACACCGTGGGACGGGTTCGACGAGACTACCGAGGAGTGGCTCCCTCCGACTGGGAATCGCAGTCCCGCTATATCTCCGTTGGGCACGTACTAGATGACGGTGAATATCGATGACCAGAGCGACCACCTACACCGAACCCACGGAGACCCTCTCGCTCACGAAGTACGACGACCGCACGGTCGCGGGCCTGCTGCTGTTCGTGCTCGGTGCCGGGTTCATGACCGCCATGATGCTCGCGGCGGCCCTCGTGCCGGGCTACGACTTCCGGGGCGGCGCAATCAGCGACCTTGGCGTGTCCAGCGAGTCCGCACTGCTGTTCAACGGCAGCCTCCTCGTCGTCGGCGTCCTGAACCTCGCCGGCGGCTACCTGCTCTACCGCCGCCACCGCAAGCCGTGGCTGCTCGCCATCTACGCCCTCGCGAGTGTCGGAGCCGTCGGAACCGGGCTGTTCCCGCTCGACACCGGTGACGTACACTCGCTGTTCGCGCTCCTGGCCTTCCTGTTCTTCAACCTGGAAGCCATCGGGACCGCGACGTTGCTCCGCGGCGCGATGCGCGCCATCTCCGTTCTCGCTGGCGTCCTCGGCATCGTCTTCCTCGTCCTCATGGCAATCGGAGACGGCGGGAACACGGCCGCCTTCGGTCCAATCGGCCACGGCGGCACCGAACGCATGATCGTCTACCCGGTGATGCTCTGGCTGGTCGCCTTCGGCGGCTACCTGCTCGGGGACACTCCCACGCCGACCGACAAGTAGTTGCGTCCTACTCGCCTGTGAACTGTCGGTGGGGCGACCGAAATCGGCAAACGGGATGGCTGCGTAGGGCGGCACCAGATGACGGACCCAGTCGGTCTCGATGGACGCGACGAACCGGCACGGAACGGCGAGGACCACTCGGAACTGCTCTCCGAGCTGGACTCCCACGACCTCGCGCTCTCACTCAAAGTCGTCGATACGGACGACACGGACGTGTTCAAACCCGACGACGAGGGCGACCCAGACGAGGTGTTCCCGCAGTCCGTCGCGAGCGGCGGGCCGACGCCCTCCGGGGTCATCCTCTGGACGCGCATCGCGCCGGGGGTCTTCGACCCCGAGACCCCGCTGGCCGTCGAGGTAGCAGAGGACGAGTCGTTCGAGACGACGGTGTACGACGGGGTCGTGACCGACTCCGACAGCATCCGGTCGCACGACATCACCGTGAAGGTCGACCTCGACGGGCAGCTCGACCCCGATAGCCGCTACTACTACCGGTTCGTCTACGACGGCGTCGCCTCGCGCACCGGGCGATGCCGCACGCTCCCGCACCCGAACGACTCGCCGGAGTCCGTCTCGTTCGCCGTCGTCGCCTGCCAGAACTACCTGAACGGCTACTACCCCGCCTTCCACTACATCGCCAACGAGGACGTAGACTTCATCGTCCACGTCGGCGACGCGATCTACGAGTCCGACGCTGGCGATTTCAAGGGGTTCGGCTCGTACGACTACCCCGGCCGGGAGAAGGACCTGCCGAGCGGCAACGGCCGCGTCTGGAACCTCGAGGACTACCGGTACCTCTACCGGACGTACCGCTCCGACCGCTTCTTCCAGGAGGCACTGGAGTCCCACACGCTCATCGTCGGCTGGGACGACCACGAGCTCGTCAACGACGTCTACTGGGACAGCGAGACGGACGCCCCCGCCGGCGACCACCCCCGGGGCGACGACCCCGAGTTCATGACCGAGCTCGTCGCAGACGGGATGCACGCCTGGTGGGAGTTCATGCCCGCCCGCGTCGAGTACGACCCAAACGGCGAGTCCCTCCAGGACCGTTTCCGCCTGTGGCGCGAGCTCCAGTTCGGCGACCTGGTCACGCTCGCGATGACCGACGAGCGGCTGTTCCGCGACCCGCCGCGGGAGGCCATCCCGACGGTCGACAACGTCGGGCCGCAGTACGAACCTCCGGGACGGACCATGCTCGGCGAGGAGCAGCGCGAGTGGCTCATCGACACCATCACCGGGTCGGAGACGCGGTGGACGGTCTGGGCCGACGAGGTGCTGACGGTGCCGTTCCGCATCGGGTCCGGCCCGCTCTCGGTGTACCCCGTACAGGGCGGGTGGGACGGCTACACCCGCGAACGCCACCGGATCACCGAGTCCATCGGGGCCGCCGACGTGGAGAACTTCGTCACGCTCACCGGCGACATGCACTGCTACGTCGCGGCGTACCAGCAGACCTCCTACCCCGGCCGCGTCACCGGCGGCGAGGGCGTCGCACAGGGCGAGCCCATCGGCGTCGAGTTCATGACGCCGGCCATCACGTCGCTGAACGCCGCCGAGGCCCTCCACATCACGCGCGGCTGGCGGGGGAAGATAACGGAGCCGCTCCTGACGAGACTCGTCACCGCGATGAACCCACATATCGAGTTCTTCGACAGCCACAACTGGGGCTACTCGACCGTCGAGTTCACCAGGGAGGACTGCACCTACGTCGGCTTCGCCGTGGACAAGACCACCGACTCGGAGTTCGCCGACCGCGACGTGGTCGCCGCCTACCGGGTCCCCGAGGGGAAGGTCCAGTTGAACGACGTGACGGGGACCTACCGGCGGCGCTACCCGTCACGGTAGTGGCTCAGGCACCGGCCCTCGTCCCGAGCTCGACGTCGAGCGGGTCCTCGATCTCCCCCATCACCGCCTCCAGCGCGTCCGTGGCCGTGATGAGACCGATCGTCGTGCCGTCCTCGACCACGAGCGCCAGCTCCTGCTGTTCGCGCTGGAAGACGTCGACGGCGTCGCTGATCTTCGTCTCGTCGTCGATGGTCAGGGGGTCCGCGGCCACGTCCTCCCAGTTCGCGGTGCCGGCCCTGAGGTCGTCGATGCGGTCGACGACCGCGGGGACGTAGACGATGCCGAGGAACTCGTCGAGGTCGTCGCCCACGAGCGGGAACCGGGTGTGGGGGCTCGACCCGATACGGTCGAGGTTCTCCTCGACGTCCGCGGCCCGGGAGAGGAAGACCACCTCGTCCACGTCGGTCATCACCTCCCGGACCGACCGACCACCGACGGTGAAGGCGTTGAGTATCTCCTGCTTGCGCTCCTCGCTGAGCTCGCCACGGTCCAGCAGCGAGCCGAGACGGTTCCGGAGCTCGGCGCGCGACTCGACGCGCTCGGACTCCGTCTCCAGCCATGCGCCCGTCATCTCGATGTCGAACAGACCGAGCGTCCACTTCGCGACCCCGTCGCCGACGTAGATGGCGGGCGAGACGAGCGTGGCGAACCAGTGCAGTGGCGTCGCTCCGTACCGCGCCACGAACTTCGTCCGCTCGACGCCGAGGTAGGTCGGGGTCTGCTCGCCGTGGGTCAGGTGGAGCAGGTTGATGAGGAGGAACGCGAGTGCGGCCCCAGCACCGATGGACGCCAGCGCGGTGTTCTCGAGGAACGGTTCGAACAGTGCGGCGAGTGCGGGCTCGGCGACGATGCCGACCGCGATGCTCGACGCCGTGATGCCGACCTGACAGCTCGTCAGGTAGATCTCCAGGTCGTTGGTCATCTCCCACGCACGGCGGAGTCCGGGGCTGTCGAACTCCGATTCGGGGTACTGGCGGACCCGGGTGAGCGCGAACTCGATGGCGACGAAGAAGCCGTTCGCCAGGATGAGGAGCACGCCGGCGACGAGGCGAGCCACCACCTCGAACTCGTTCATACGTGGTGCTTATCGTGGGGACGTCAAGTCTCTGCTGACGGTTCCCACGTTCTGGGGCCACCGGTGTGACACGTGGACAGGCTCCCAGCAGTCGGGAACCGGGCGAAGTATCTTACATCCCTGGGGCCTACGTCGACACGATGTACGACAGAATCCTCCTTCCGACGGACGGTGATACCAGCACGACGAACGCCACCCGTCATGCCATCGACCTCGCTTCGGCCACCGGAGCGACGCTCTCGGTGCTGTACGTCGTCGACGAGGACATCTACGGTGCATATCCGGGCGACGAGTACGTCCACGACCACGAGGGAGCGGAGTCCGGGCTCGAGGAGGCCGGCCAGGCCGAACTCGACGCTGTCCGCGAGCGGGGCGAGGACGCCGACGTGGCAGTCGAGACGACGATGCGCTACGGCCGCCCACACGAGGAGATCCTGGACTTCGTCGCCGAGAGCGGCACCGACCTCGTGGTGATGGGGACGAAATCCCGCTCCGGCGAGTACCGGCAGTTGCTCGGCAGCGTGACCGACCGTGTGGTCCGACTCACAGACGTGCCGGTGACCGTCGTCAAGACCCAAACCGATTGAAACACGTCGCCCGCTCGGGGGTCTCGGCAGTCGGAGGCCGAACGTTTTGGGCCTCGATTTTCTACAGGCATCGGGTTCTGTTACAAAACGATTATAACGAGTTGCCCCGAATGTAGACTCGACCCCTGGGCACGTTCGTATCAGCTGTTCACTCCGGTAACGACCCGGGCACGGTCCGTTGCTGGGGATATGAGGGGCACCAGATGGTGGATTCGTCCCACGAACGCTCGTACGACACGGGGAAGCATGGGGAAACAGGTGTCAACTAATGCAACACGATAGTCAGACAGGTACGGGAGAGACCGAACGCCAGCAGTACGATTTCGAGGGGACAGATCCGACGGTGGCGGTCATCCAGTCGCTCGCGAACGCGACCGGAGAGGACCCGACCGAACTGGAGTCGCTGTTCGGCCACATCGATCCGGACGCCCTGAACACGCTTCTCCTCTCGAGCAATCGCTCCGACCACGACCAGGTCACGACTGTCTCGTTCACCGTCGATGGCCAGCACGTGAACGTCGGATGCGACGGATTCGTCGTCGTGACAGAGGCGGACTGAGAGCGGCGCACAGGTCACGTGCGGGGCCGCCGGGAGCGCCGTACTCCGGTCACTCCGGGTCGGTCCCCCCGAGTAACGCCCCGATCAGCGGGTGGACCGTCGTGCAGCGGCGACCAGTGCGACGGCGAGCACCGCGACCACGCCGACGACCGCACCGAAGCCCGGGGAGCCTCCGCTCCCGTCAGTCGGGGTATCCGTGGATGCGTCGGTGGTCGAAGCGGGGTCCTCCGTCCCCGCGACCGTGGTCTGCGTCGGGGTGGGTGTCGGTGTGGAGGTCGGGGTCGGCGTCGATGTCGGCGTCGCGGTGTTCGGACTGGACCCCGCCACCATGCTCTCGTTCACGACGATCAGTTCGCTGACGGACGTGGTCGAGCCGTCCTCGGCGAACGCGGTGACCGTTACGCTCCGGAGACCGGTCTGTTCGAACTCGTGGACGACGGTGCCGGACATGGTCCGCTCGTCCTCCTGCCCGTCGCCGTTCCAGTCCCACTCGTAGGCGGTGATGGAGCTGTTCGCGTGGCTCGCGTCGACCTGGAACTCCATCGCGCCGCCGTTCTCGACGATCCGCTCGTCCATCGTGGCCATCGGTGAGACACCGTCCGGACAGCTACCGGCACGGACGCGGACGTCGTTGTTCATGCTGAGCTCCTGCACCCCGCCGTCGGCGGAGCGCAGGTACCAGCCCTCGGTCCGGTTCTCGCCCTGCGCCCAGCTCCAGCTCTCCCACTTGTCCGACGCCTCGTTGAACCCAGGGTCGATGGTTATCCAGGAGCCGTTCGTTGCCTCGATTCCGCGGAAGGCAGCGCCGTCGTTGCGCTCGCCGGACCACTTCCAGTCGATGCTGGCCTCGGTGCCGTTGGCGAAGTAGTCGAAGTTGTCCTCGCTACCATTGTACCCGTCGTCCTCGACCGCCCACTCGCCGCTCTGGGGCAGCCCGTAGATGTCGAAGGTGATGGTACCGCCGTGTTCAGCACGGATCTTGTCGTGGACCATGAACATGCTCGTGCCCTGGCTCCCGTCGTAGAACCCGAGGACAGAGCCCTGGTTCGTCTGCAGTTCCTGGGTGCCGTACGAACCCCACTCGTCGCCGGGCGGGGTCGTGTTCGGGGTGCGGTAGTCGTAGAACTCGGACACGGTGGAGCTGCCGTCGCCGTGGGGCGACACCTCCCAGCACTGGTCGCCCTGCGCGACCGCGACGGTCCCATCTGGTGGGGCCGTTGCGACAGCAGCGACTGACAGGCTCGTCAGTACCATCGCACACGTGAGTGCGACGGTTACGACGATTCGCCGTTTCGATGAGTCGTTCGGGGACATTCGCCTCGCTCTTTCCGGAACGGAGGGTTTGTAACCATGAGGTTACCGGGAATACCGAGGTTCCTACTCGTCCCGCGACCAGCAGCGTCGGGACATAGAGAGGGACTACCTTTTGTCGGTGCGAATCTCCCGGGGTCGGGAGCGGAACAGGGCAATATATAAGATTGTTTTTATTACATATATGAGTAGAGGGCCGATTCCATCGGGGGGTTCGAGTGTACCAACAGGATTTTATCTCCGTGGTGTGAATATTTCACTCATGCGGAGACCGGGAGCGCCGACGGATAGGGATGGCGGTGAGGACGATACCGGGGTGATACGGACGACGTTCGACTGGGCGGAGACGCCGCCGGCGATGGCGGTGGTCGAGACCCTGGCCGTCGCCACCGACACGGAGATACTCGGTGTCGACCCCCTGGTCGACCACCTGGACCCGGACGCGCTGAACGCACTCATCGCGGACGAAGACCGGCCCGACGCGGGGACAGTCGTTTCCTTCAGGATGACCGGCCACGAGGTGTCCGTCCACGCCGACGGAACGCTCGTACTCGTGCCGATGGACTCCGAACGGTGACTGGTTCGGTGGGCTTACTGCCACAGAACTGGCCAGCCCCGACGGTCCGTCCGGCCCTTCTCCCGGGAGTCCTGGAGTACGACCCGGAGGACGGTCTCGGTTTCCCGTATACCCCGGATACCCCATTAGGAACCTCCTAGACGACCGTTCGCCGCTCGAAACGGACTCGCGACTTTATGGTCATCAGCGGGAATCCAGATGCTGATGCTTCCGAGCCAGCAGCCCCAATCAGAGGGACAGACGAAAAGATTGCGACTGCCCAACGAGCTGACGACGGCTCAGTCGAAACTCGTGTACCTCGCACTCGCGCAGGAGGGGGACCACACGGTCCGCCAGCTGTCGAACCGGCTGCAGCTCGGCGCGAGCGAGATCTATCCCGTGCTGCGCGTGCTGCGCGACGAGGGCCTCGTGGTCCAGCGTGGGGAGTGCTACACGCTGGAGGAGCCCTGACGATGCCGGCCTGCAACAACTGCGGCAAGTACGTCTCCCACGACTTCGTCCGCGTCTTCGGACAGGGGGGCGAGGTCGAACACTGCATCGACTGCGCGAGGAACGCCGACCTCCACGCCGGGGCGGCCGCCCGCTGAACCGGAGCCGCACGAGCGCGCTTCGAATCGGACCGCCGGTAGGTGGTCAATAGCAATGAGACGACAGTGCCACCCCGGAGTGCATGCAGACCGTCATCCTCGCCGCCGGTGACGGGAACCGTCTCCACCCGTTGACCGACGCGACGCCGAAGCCCTTGCTGCCGGTGGGGTCGGGCTCGCTCCTCGCCGAGACCGCTCGGACCGCGGTCGAGGCCGGCGCTTCGGCCCTCTACATCGCCGTGCCACCGGACTACAGACGCTTCCACGAGGAGCTGGGCGACAGCATCGACGGGGTTCCCGTGACGTTCGCGGTGCAGCCCAGACCGGTCGGGACGGCCGACGCGGTCCAGCGGGCCACCCAGTACTTCGACGGCCCGTTCGCGGTGCTCCCGGGTGACGCCCTGCTCGACCGGGGGTCGGTCCGAGCACTGTTCGAGCGGACTCCAGCGGTCGGCATCGACCCGGAGAGCGAGCACGCGACCCAGGCGGTTGGCGACGGTGGGAAGCCCGACGGGATGTACCGCAGTCGCGAGTGGAATCTGCCCGGGCGACCCACCGGTGCGTGTGCGCTGCCCGCGTCGGCACACGACCTGCTCGAGGTCGGCATCTGCGAGACCGGCGAACGCGAGTTCGCGGACGTGCTGTCGCGGCTGCTCGGCGAGGTCGACGTGGAGCCCGTCGAGCACGGCTACGTCGTCGACGTCGACAGACCCTGGGACCTCCTGGCGGCGGCCGAGGTCAGCCTCGGGGCGTGGGCTGCAGAGACCAGAGGGCCTTCGCACGAAGGCACCGTCAGCGAGCGAGCGCGACTGAGTGGGGCGGTCAGGGTCGCCACGGACGCCCGGGTCGGCGACGGCGTCGTCGTCGAGGGTCCCGTGATCGTATCCGCCGGCGCGACCGTCGCACCGAACGCCATCGTCCGTGGGCCCAGCTACATCGGTCCCGACGCCGAGATCGGACACGCAGCCGAGGTGACCCGCAGCGTCGTCCAGCGCGGGGCGACCGTCGGCCACGCCGCCTTCGTCGCGGACAGCATCGTCGGGGCGAACGCGAGTCTGGCACCCGGCACGACCGTCGCGAACCGTCGCCACGACGGCGGGACGGTCGTGGGACGCGCGGGCCAGGAGCGCGTGCCCACCGGACGCACCACGTTCGGTGCGGTCGTCGGTCCCCGCGTCAGCACCGGCATCGACACGAGCATCGACGCGGGCGTCACGCTGTCGACCGGGAGCCACACGGAGCCCGACGAGTGCGTCCTGACCGACCGATGAGCGGCCGCGTGGTCGGCAGTCGTCGCTGGATGGTACACCTCTGCTCTCGATGGACCATCGCGAACTTATCGACGAACGTGGCGACCGCGACATCGTCCAGAAGCGGCGACATCGGAGTACCGGCCGGACACTCGAACTGCCACGGCGGGTCGACGAGTACGACGTCGACCTCCTCGTCCTCGGCTACTGCGGGGCCAGCCACACCCGGACCGACAACATCGGTCACGGCTCCGAACGCGTCGTGATGCACTCCGACAGGCCGATACTGCTCGTCTGAGGGGAGTTCATCCGAGCCTAGTGGCCGCACGTTCTCCATAACAAAGCCCGACACTCGCCCAGATGCTCGCGTCACGACCCCCGGACCGAACCGGGGAGACCGGGCAGACACATGCAGCTAACCGTCAAAGAACTTCGAGACGACACCGCCAGGAAGGGCCGAGCGACGGTCGACCTCGCCGCGATGTCCCGGCTCGGCCTGATGAGCGGAGAGCACGTCGAGGTCCGTGGGCCGGACGGCGTGGTACACCCCCGGGTGTGGCCCGCCCACGTCGAGGACGAGGGGGCGAAGGTGATCCGCCTGGGGTCGACACACCGCCACGCGGTCGGCGTCTCCGTCGAGGACACCGTCGAGCTCCACCCGACCGATGTCGACGAGGCCGAGGCGCTGCTGCTCGGGGTGCCCGAGAGCTGTGATCTGACTGAACCGCTCGCACGGACGATCAAGGACCACCTCGTCGGCTGTGTCGTCGAGACGGGCGATACGGTCGCCACACCGACCAACGGGGAGATCTCACAGGACCGGGTTCCCGTCCGTGTCGCCGGGACGCGCCCCGAGAGCCCCGTCGCGGTCGTCGAATCGACCGGCATGAAGCTCCAGACGTACTGCGATCGGGCGGAGGCCGGTGAGGACGGGCCGACGTACACCGACGTCGGTGGACTCGACGAGGCGCTCCACCGGGTCCGAGAGCTCGTCGAGCTCCCCCTCCGCAACCCGTCGCCGTTCGACGAGCTGGGTGTCGACCCACCGACCGGCGTCCTCCTGTACGGCCCACCCGGGACCGGGAAGACGCTCATCGCCGAGGCCGTCGCCAACGAGACCGACGCGAGCTTCGTCTCCCTCTCCGGCCCGGAGATCGTCTCCCGGTACTACGGCGAGAGCGAGGAGCAGCTCCGCGAGGTGTTCGAGCACGCCGCCGAGAACGCCCCCGGCGTGGTGTTCATCGACGAGATCGACGCCATCGCCCCGAAGCGCGGCGAGGCCAGCGGCGACGTCGAGCGTCGCATCGTCGCCCAACTGCTCACGCTGATGGATGGCACGGACGCTGCCGACGATGTGGTCGTGCTGGGCGCGACCAACCGGCTTGACGCGGTCGACCCGGCGCTCCGGCGGGGCGGCCGGTTCGACCGCGAGGTCGAGGTGTCCGTCCCCTCGGCCGACGAGCGACTCGACATCCTGGAGATCCACGCCCGTGGGATGCCACTCGCCGACGACGTGGACCTCGAGCGCTACGCGGAGCGCACACACGGCTTCGTCGGCGCGGATATCGCGGCCCTCACCCGTGAAGCCGCGATGCACGCACTGGAACGCGTCGACGGGGGGCCGGGGAGCGCCCTCGGCGCGACCATCCTCGGGACCCTGGAGGTGACCGACGAGGACCTCGACGTCGCGCTGGCCTCGGTGGACCCGTCCGCGCTGCGCGAGCTCTCGGTGGAGGTCCCGGACGTCAGCTGGTCCGACGTGGGCGGGCTCGACCCGGTGAAGCGCGACCTGCGCGAGGCCGTCGAGTGGCCCCTGCAGCATCCCGACGTGCTCGACCGGGCCGGTCTCGACGGCGGGCAGGGCATCCTGCTGTACGGCGCACCCGGCACCGGGAAGACACTGCTTGCCCGTGCGGTTGCGAGCGAGTCGGACTGCAATCTGCTGTCGGTCCGCGGTCCCGAGCTCCTGTCGAAGTGGGTCGGCGAGTCCGAACAGCGCGTCAGGGAGCTGTTCGAGCGCGCCCGGGACAACGCACCGTCCATCGTCCTCTTCGACGAGATCGATGCCATCGCGGCCCAGCGAGGACGGTCGACGGGCTCCGGCGTCGGCGAACGGGTCGTCGGGCAGTTGCTGACCGAGCTCGACGGCGTCGAACCGCTCTCGGACGTGCTGGTCCTCGCGACCACGAACCGACCGGACCTCGTCGACGATGCCCTGCTCAGACCGGGGCGGCTGGACCGGGAGGTACACGTCCCGCTCCCCGACCAGTCGGCTCGGCGGGAGATCTTCGCGGTCCACGCGGCGAACTCGCCGGTCGACCCCGCCGTCGACTTCGGCCGTCTCGCGGGACGGACCGCCGGCTACGTCGGAGCCGACATCGCGGCCGTCTGCCGACGAGCCGCGACGGCCGCGACCCGGGAGTACCTGCACTGCGAGCGGGACTCGCTCGTGGTGGAGTACGGGCACTTCGAGCGGGCACTCGAGGCTGTCGACCCGAGTGTCCAGTCCGCTACCGTGGACCAGTACGAGTCCCGAAACCAGCAGGAGCCCGCCGCACAGGAGGGGCCGAGTGGGTTCGAGTGAGCCGTTCTGGACCGCTCAGTCGGCGTCTCTCGTCACGACCACGAGTTCGTGAAGGGTCGCGGCAGCGAGCTCGATGTCCGTGGCGACCTCGGCGGGAGAGCGGGCCAGCGTAGCCGACTGTGACCCCGTTTCGTACTCCACGAGCCCCGCTCGTGCGAGCTTCGGCAGGTGGTTGTGGTGGAGTTCGAGCTGCACGCGGTCGGCCTCGCTCTCGTCGATGGCGGGCAGCCGTTCGGTGAGTTCTTCGACGGTGAGTGGTTCGTCCTCTGTCGCGAGTGTGGCGAGCGCCTGTCGGCGTCGACAGTTCGAGAGGAGAGCGAGCAGTCGGTCCTTCCCGACGCTCACTTGCGGGTCCGTGTCGTCCATACACCGGGACGGATGTCATCCTCGGTCAAGGTTAGGATGCTCCTGTCGCTGGCGTTGTGAGGACCCACAGGACCTGAACAGTCGGGGACGCGAGCCAGTTTGGAGCCGCCGTCCTCCTGCACGTATAACGCTCCTACCGGGGTAACACCGGCCGTACCACGATGAACCGTTCTCGGGGTTTATATCGAGTTCAGGCATTGGCACCGTTCGCGGACGAACGCCGGTCATGTGACCGGGAGTCCGCGAAACACCCATGGTTCGAAACTTCGAATCCGGCGATCGGGGAAGCGAGGTACACTCCGCAGACGGTGAGATGATCGGTACAGTCACCGCTGTGAAAGGCAACCGTCTCCATGTCGAGCCGGACACCGGTCTGGCGAGCAACATCCGTCAGATGCTCGGCTGGGAGGGGGACGAGGAGGAGTACGAGCTCCGACACGACGCAGTCGACAAGATCTCGGGCGACGAGATACACCTGAAGAGGAACATCTAGGGGGACGACAGCGGCGACCACGTCACTGGGGGGCGACAGCGACGAACCTGTCCGACGGGCGTTCCGGAATCACGGTCCGTGGACCCGTTTTTCGACCGCTTCGAGGTGGTCCTGTCCGACGATGGCGACGACCGACCCGGACGAGCGAAGCGACCGGAGCCGGGCGGCCATCGTCGCCTCGCGGAGACGGTCGAGGTCGAGCACGTCGGGCGGAAGTTCGACCGCCCCGAGCAGCGAACGACTCCGTGAGAGCTGTCTGTACTCGTCCTCCGCCTGTGCCTCGGGCGGGTCGTCCGCGGAGACGTCGAACTCTCGCGGCACGTCGGGCACCAGTCTGAGGTGGGTCCGAGCGTCGAGCATCGCCGCCACGCGGTACCGGAGCGCGTGCCGGAGGATGGGCGTCGCGCCGGCGAGCACACCTGCGACGGTCTCCAACGGTGGGCGCTCCGACCCGACGTATCCGGCGAGTTCGCGCACGAACCGACGGTTGGGTGCGTCGATGCCGACGGCGCGGCTCTCCCCCCGCTCGCTCAGTGCGGCGGCCATCTCGCCGCCGTAGCGCGGCGGTGAGTCGGCCCGGTCGGCGTGGCGCTCGAACAGCGGCATCCCGAGCTGGGGTAGTTCGAGGGCGAGCACGGACGGCTTCAGGCGACGCACGGTCTCGGCGGCCCGATACAGGCTCGACGGGTGGTCGTGGACGACACCGACGAGCAGCACCCAGCCGTCGCCGTCGCTGGCGGGGATGTGTCTGAGCCAACGGTCGTGGAATCGGGGGTCGGTCTCGGGGGACGGCAGCGAGGTTGTCGGGTCGGGCACGGACATCGGGGGAGTGGGGTAGTTCCGTACTACCTCGGTCTATCACGGATATGGGATGGCTACGTATCAATGTGTCGTGGCAGGCGGTGCCCATGTGCAATGTTGTCAGGGTGTCAGGTCCGCGAGGGTGTCCGGCGAAAACAACGGCCTACCGCGCCTAAGGGTCGTATACTAAAACCGATCCTCCGTGACCCCGGCGTATGGACATCCGAGACGCACACGGCATCGCCGAGGACGTGCTCGACGAGGTGACCGCGGCGGTCATCGCGGACCGCCAGGTGCTCCGAACCACCCTCACCGGGCTGTTCGCGCGGGGACACGTGCTGCTGGAGGACGTGCCGGGGACGGGGAAGACCCTCACCGCGCGCAGCTTCGCGAACGCGCTGGGGCTCTCGTTCAACCGCATCCAGTTCACCCCCGACCTGCTCCCCTCCGACGTGACGGGGACCTCCATCTTCAACGAGCAGGCGCGTGACTTCGAGTTCAGCGAGGGACCCATCTTCGCCAACGTCGTGCTCGCCGACGAGATCAACCGTGCCTCGCCGAAGACCCAGGCCGCGCTGCTGGAGGCGATGGACGAGAAGCAGGTCACCGTCGACGGCGAGACCCACGAGCTGCCGACGCCCTTCTTCGTCATCGCGACGCAGAACCCCGTCGAACAGGGCCAGGGGACGTTCTCGCTGCCGGAGGCCCAGAAGGACCGCTTCCTCGTCAAGCAGAGCCTCGGCTACCCCGGCAGGGAGGGCGAACTGGAGCTGCTGAACCGCCGCGAAGCACGGTCGACGCCCCTCCCGGAGGTCGACTGCGTGGTCGACGCCGCAGACGTGCCGGCGCTCCGGGAGGTGCCCGAGACGGTCCGCATCGACCCCGACCTCAAGGAGTACATCGTCGACATCGTGCACGCGACGCGGGACGACAGGCGGGTCGAGGTCGGCGTGTCGCCGCGTGGCTGCCAACGGCTCTTCGAGGCGGTCAGGGCGTACGCGGTCCTCGACGGACGGGGGTACGTCGTTCCCGACGACGTGAAGACCCTCGGGCAGGCGGTGCTCGCCCACCGGATCATGCTCACCCCCGACGCCATGGTCGACAACGTGAAGAAGTACGACGTGGTCGAGGACGTGTTCGAGGAGGTCGGCGTCCCGACCGTCAACCGGACCGTGAAGACACAGCAGCAGTAGCGCCCCGTTCTGTTTCAGTCGTGGAGCGCAGCCGTCAGCACGAGGACGGCGAGGACCAGCAGGACGAGCGACGGGAGCGTGGCCTCGGGAGCCTGGATCCCGGCGACCTCCCTGCTGAGTCGGATGGCGACCCACGCGACCACGAGCGTCGCGACCCCGTGCATCGCCTCGATGCTCCAGGTCCGCGCCCGACGGCCGAGCTGCGTCCCGACCGAGATCGCGTTCTCGCCGAGGTCCCACGCGACGATGCAGAGCGTGCCAGCGAGCACCTGCTCCGTCCCGGTCGTCTCCTGGAGGACCGAGCTCGCGAGCACGGCGACGAACGCCAGCCCGACCCCGATGCGGAGCGACCACCGCGAGCCCGTCCCACGGATGGGTGCGAGCGCCAGTCCGACCAGGACGACGCCGACGAGACCGGGGAGGACGTCGAGGAAGGCCGGCGGACGTCCGAGCGAGGCGAGCGCGTAGCCGATGCCCCCGACGGCCACGACGAGCCCGGCGGCAGCGACGACGAACCCGAAGACCCGCCAGCCACGTCGCGCGAGCGACGCCCCGAGCGCCACGACGACGAGCCCGGCTATCTCGACGGCGAGCCCGGTACCGACGACGGATTCGTGGCCGACCAGCGACACCGCGTAGGCCACGACCAGCACGGCGAGCAGACTGCTCACCCACGCGGGGCGCTTCGAGACGGTCACGGCGTTGTTCACGACAGCCACCTCGTCTGGGTCGCGGCCACCGAGCGACCGAGGGGCACCTCGGGGTCCCACTCGACGACCGGTATGTCGCCGGCTCGCAGCATCGTGACGCGGTTCGACCGCTCGATGGCCGCGAGCTGCCGGCCGAGCGAGTCGGTCTGCACCACGTCCGGGCTGACGACGCTCACCGGATAGCCGTAGGCGTCCAGCCGGCGTACGGTCGTGACGATCCAGTCGTCACAGAGCGGCGAGAGCAGGATGAGCTGTGCGCCGTCGGGCAACCGCTCGCGCAGCGTCTGGAACTGTCGGTCCTGGTCGTCGTCGTTCGACGGCGGCACCGGGTGGAACGCCGGGTGCGTCGCGAGCGCCTGCTGGGTCCGGACGAGGTGCTCCCGGCCGTTGCCGGTCGGGACCCAGCAGAACTCCCTGCCGAACGCCGCGACGCCGGCCTGGTTGCGGTCGCCGAGCAGCTGGACGAGCAGCTGCTCGGCGGCGGAGACACAGAGCCCGACGGCGTGGATGTCGTCGTTCGTGGCGTGGTACGCACTCGAACGGGCGTCGACGAGCACGACGACGTTCACCGAGCGCTCGGTCCTGAACTCGATGGTGGCCAGCTCGTTCGTCCGCGCGTAGCGCTTCCAGTCCACCCGGTTCTTCGCGTCGCCGTGTTTGTACTCGCGGGTCCGGTCGAACTCGATCCCCTGTCCGACCTGTGCCGAGAGCACGCGCCCGACGTAGTCGAGTGTCTGGGGGCGCAGCGGCGACGATTCGAGGTCCGCGGTGCAGTCGATCTCGGTCTCGCCGACCACCGTCGTCTCCAGCTCGTGCTCGCCGCTGAGGTCCCTGACGACGGCCGTCGCCGGCTGGAACCGGTGCTTGCCCCGCTTGGCCTCGACGGTGTAGGAGAACGTCGCCTCGGCCCCGGGACGTAACACCGCACCGCGCCGGGGCGAGTCCGCGACGACGGAGAGCGCCGGCGGGACGCCGTCGACGAACCGGAGGTCGAACAGCGGCCGGTCGCCGTCGTTCCGGACCGTCGTCTCCACCTCGACGTACTCGCCGTTCTTCGGTGTGGTCTCGCTCAGCCGGCGTTCGACGGACAGCACGGGCTCCCACGCGGGACTCACCGCCGGGTAGACCGCGTAGACGACGCCGACCGCCGCGAGGACGAGGAGGGACGCCCGCTGTGCCGCCAGACCGACGACGAGCGCCAGCGCGGAGAACACGAGCACGCCACGCCAGCGGTTCGTATCCTCGAACTGGCTCACGAACGACCCACCCCGGACTGCTGGCGGCCAGCGGTGTCGGAACCAGCCCGCTGCTCGGCGGTCGACCCGACCGCCTCGCTGGCGTCGACCAGCGCGCGGGCGGTCCGGTGGGCACCGACCTGTACCCACGGCCGGAGCCTGAGCCACGACCGGAGTACCGCGCTCACCCTGTCCCGCCGTCGCGTGCCGTCCGCCAGGAACAGCGCCGCGTAGTGGTCGTCCGTCCAGTCCCCGGTCGCGACGCGCAGCTCCGCCTCGGACCGGCTGCAGTTCTCCGACCGCATCAGCCAGTGCACGAGGTCGCTGTGGAGCCGCTCGCGTATCGCTGCCCGGTCCGTTCCACCGACGAGGGGGAGCAGGGCGAGGCGGCTCCCCATCGCGGCGTCGAAGTCGTCCCCGGGGACCGGCAGCGAGATGGCCCGCTCCGGGTCGGGCGTGGTCACCTCGTCGACGTTCCCGGGACGGCCGGAGGCGACGAGCAGGAGCGCGAGCCCGAAGCCCGTGGCCGCGACCACGGCGACGACGAGGTAGTCGTTGCCGAGCATGTCGACGGCCACATCGACCGGGAGCAGGTTCGCGATGTCGCCCTGCGTCAGCAGGAAGCCCGCGATTGCGGCGATGCCGACCAGTCCGAGGCCCGCCCGTCGGAGCTTCACGTGGCACCCCCGTACTGGCGCTTGAACTCATCGACAGTCTCACGGGCCCGGCGGGACCGCTCCGGCGTGACGGGCTGGCCCGCGTACCGGACCTGCTCGTAGAGGTCCGTGAGCGTCCGGGCGAGCGACGGGTCCGCCCCGGCGGCTCGCGCGGCCTGCTCGCACTCGCGGGGCGTCTTCGAGACGTTCTGGTCGAGACCGAGCGTGCGGATCATCTCGTACCAGGCCGCGCTCACCTCGTCCTCCGGATCGGCCACGTAGGTGACCGACTCGGACTGTGCGGTGCGTTCGGTGTCCCGACCGTCGAACAGGCCGATGAGCCGGTGACGGACCAGGTACAGGAGCGCGAGCGCGCCGAGGAGCAACACGAGCGGCAACAGCCGGCCGAGCAGCGCGAGGAGCCGGTCGAGCAGCGACTGCTCCGGCGCGCTCGGTGTCGACCCCTGTCCCTGTTGTTCACCGGGTGCCTCCTGCTCGCCGTCGACGTCCGGGTCGGCACCGGCTTCGTCCTGCGGGTCACCGCCCATATCACGGGGGACGTCGCGACGCTCGTCGCCATCGCCGTCAACCAGCTGCTGGGCGTCGCCCGTCTCCCCGCTCTCCGGGTCGACCGAGCCCTGCTCGCCTTCGTCGTCGGGGACGACCCGCTGTCCGGTGGTCCCCTCATCGGTGCTCGGGCCGCCCTCGTTCTCGCCAGTCACCGCGTCGCGCAGCTCGCCCGCGTCGTCCTCGCTGAACGGCAGCGAGGAGTAGTCGACGTCGATCACCTCGTCCGGTTCCGTCGTCACGGCGTCGCCGAGCGCGTTCGAACTCGCGCCGAGTGCGAACAGCAGACAGACGGCGAGCCCGACGCTCAGTGCGTTCCCTCGCTCCATGCTGGTGCGTGACTCGTCTGGCTACTCGGATGTGGCACTGATAACTATACGGCGCATAGTCCGTGTAAGCGGTCTCTGCCCCCGCAGCGACCGTGCTGCCGGTATCCTAAGCAACTGCTTCCAGTCGAGTCGGCACTCTCTGTGTAACAGTAGTTCAGTGCCTTCGGCCGGGTAGTGCAGTGCTGTCGTATCACACGGTCTCGTACGTGCACCATTACTATTCCCCGGTCCGCGGTCCCATCGAGTATGTCCGGACAACTGTCCGAGGACGACTGGCGGCGGATCGAACGCTTCGCGAAAACCCCGGCATACGAGCGCCAACCCGAACAGTTACTGCCAGAGGCCGACGAGGAAGTCGAGGCCGACTGAGTCACTCGACGAGGTTCTGTGCCTCGATCTGCTCCCAGATACGCTCCCCTTTCTCGGTGATACCGTAGACCCGGCCCTTGCGCCGGTTCTCCGGCACCAGCAGCTCCACGAGGTCGCGGTCACGCAGCTCGTTCAACGCCCGCGAGACGTGCGTGATGGCGACGTCCCACTCTCCCGCGATCTGCGAGGGCGTCGCGGGCCCCTCGTCGAGCCGTCGAAGCACCGTCACGCGGTAGTTCGAGCTGATGACGAAACCGATGTCGTTCCACTCGTCGCTCACGCCGACCACCTCGTAGTGCTCGGATAACAAAGCGCGGAGCCCGTCTCGGAGTACTCGAGCCATGGAACACGTCCATCCCGACGAAGGCACCGACCAGACGACCTGCGAGAACTGCGGGACGCACGTCTCCGCCAGCTTCGTCCGGGTCTTCGGAGACAACGAGGGGACGCTCCACCGCTGCTCGGAGTGTACCACGGTGAGCGAGCTGATGGACGGGCTGGGGAGCGGTCCCCGACAGTGACGCCCGACCGGTACCGGTGGGTGGGTCGCGACATCAGCGCCCACCCCGCTGGACCGGGATGCTGTCCATCTCGCTGTTACGGCGGCGGTTCGTGATGAAGTGTACTGTGGACAACATGGCGAACGCGACGACGATGACGACACCCGCCACCGGAGTGCTCAACGCGCCCAGAACTGGGACGTTGGCGATGACGAGCAGGAAGAAGGCGGCCGACAGCCCCGCGAGCGCGACGTAGTATCGGTGCCACGGTACCTCCTCCTCCTCCTGGTCCGGCATGTAGCGGTCGATCTCGCGGGCCTGGTCGGCGAGTTCGATGAGACCGGTGTCGGGGTCGTAGGTGATGAGCCCGACCGACTCCAGCTTCGGGACGTGTGTCTGGTAGACCGAGACGTACACCCGCTTACTCTGTTTGTCGGTGAGTTCATCCACGGTCGTATCGTTCTCCCACGCGGCGATCTGGTTGGCGAGGTCCATCAGCTCTATCGGTTCGTCCCGCTTCTGCAGTCGTGAGAGGATGAACCGGCGACGCGAGTTGCTGAGGATGTCGAACACGACGTCCTGGGTCAGCCCCTCTCCCTCTGTTTCTGACATTACTGGGGATTGCGCCGCCACGTGCAATGTGGCCGGATAGAACGGTGTACGTTCGATGACCGCTTAGTTATCGAGCAGTTAGCGACCGTATGACGATGATACTCATCTCCGAGCGCCGGGACCGAAAACGGTTCGTTACTCATCTGTTCACTCCACCGTGACGCTCTTGGCGAGATTCCGTGGTTTGTCGATGTCGCGCCCGAGGGCGTCGGCGACGTGATACGAGACGAGCTGGAGCTGTACGTTCGCGAGGAGCCCGCGCAGACACGGGACGGTCTCCGGAATCGTGAGTACGTCGTCGACGACGGCCGTCACCTTGTCGTGATCCTGGTGGGTGATCCCGATGACCGGTGCCCCCCGGGCTTTGACCTCCTGGACGTTGCCGAGGGTCTTCTCGACGTTGCGACCGGTGAAGACGGCGAACACCGGTGTCTTAGGCCCGACGAGCGCGAGCGGGCCGTGTTTCAGCTCGCCCGCTGCGAACCCCTCCGCGTGCTCGTAGGTGATCTCCTTGAACTTCAGTGCACCCTCCAGCGCGACGGGGTAGCCCTCCGCGCGCCCGATGAAGAAGTACGCGTCCTGTCCGCGGTAGCTCTCGATCAGGTGCGAGACCTCGTTGGTCCCGAGGAGCGACTCGAGCTGGTCCGGGAGCGACTCGAGCCCCGAGAGCAGCGTGTCGAGCGAGTCGCTGTAGGAGCCGGTGCGGTCCCGGGTGAGCACCTCAGCGAGCAGCGCGAGCGTCACCACCTGCGACGAGAACGTCTTGGTCGCGGCGACACCGATCTCCGGGCCGGCCCGGATGAACAGGGCGTCGTCGAACTCACGGGCCGCGGTCGACCCGACCACGTTCGTCACCGCGAGCGTGCGTGCCCCGGCGTCCTGCGCGTGCCGGAGCGACGCGAGCGTGTCGGCGGTCTCGCCGCTCTGTGTGACACCCACCACGAGGGTGTCTTCCTCCAGTGGTGGCGGGTTCGTCGCGTACTCGCCAGCACTGTGGACGTTCGACGGGATGCCGCGGTCGAGGAGGAACTGCCGCGCGTAGAGGGCGGCGTGGTACGAGGTCCCGCAGGCGACGAACTGCACGTCGCGGACGTCCGCGAACTCCCCCGGCTCGAACTCGTCGAGCGCGAGGTACTCCCGACCGTCGGGAATGCGGCCCTGGATGCTCTGTCTGACCGCGTGGGGTTGCTCGTGGATCTCCTTCAGCATGAAGTGGTCGTAGCCGCGCTTGGTCGCGTCCTCCGGGCTCCAGTCGACGGTCTCGCGGTCCGGCGACACGTCCTCGCCGAACGGACTGCTGACCGTCGGACCGTCGCGGGACAGTACGACCACGTCACCGTCCTCGATGTACACCACGTCGTTGGTGTGTTCGAGGAACGCCGGCACGTCGCTCGCGAGGTAGAACTCGTTCCCGTCAAGCCCGAGGACGAGCGGCGAGCCCTCGCGGGTTGCGAACAGCCGGTCGTCGTCCGCGAACACGACGACGACGGCGAAGCTCCCCTCCAGCCGGTCGACGGCCCGCCTGAACGCGGCCTCGGGGTCGAGTCCCTCGCGCCTCGCCGACTCGATGAGGTGGGGGATCACCTCGGTGTCGGTGTCGCTCTCGAACTCGTGTCCCGCGGCCTCGAGTTCGCTGCGGAGCTCGTCGTGGTTCTCGACGATGCCGTTGTGGACGACCGCCACCCGCCCGCGGCAGTCGGTGTGGGGGTGTGCGTTGCGGTCGCTCGGCTCGCCGTGGGTGCTCCACCGTGTGTGGCCGATGCCGACTGAGCCCGCGATCGAGCGACCGTCCAGCGCAGTCTCCAGCGCCGAGAGCTCACCCTCACGTTTGCAGACGGTGATGTCGCTGTCGCGGACGGCGACACCAGCGGAGTCGTATCCCCGATACTCCAGATTGGCGAGACCGTCGAGCAACGTGTCGACGGCACCGTCCGTTCCGACGTACCCGATGATGCCACACATCAGTCGCCCTCGCTGCCTGTGTGACGGTCGGTCGGTCCGTGCTGTAGGAATGTGAGTGTGTACATTGTGAGTTCTCCCCCGCGGTCTCGCGGGGAATACGATACCGAAGCGTCCGTCAGTATCCGTATAGTTATACGTCAGTTGGGCCGGCCCGGAAACTAGCGATGTCCGGTAGCACGTTCCTACAGGCGGCCGGCTGGCTAGCCGACCAGCTGATCGGTGGTCACGAAGCGCAGGGGGCAGAGAGCGTGGGCCGTCGCCCGGTCGGCCGCACCCTCGAAGACACGTAACAGACCTCGGTCACTCGCTCCATCCCGTCGGGAACTGGCCGTCGCCGCTCAGCGCCAGCACCAGCAGGGAGGTGAAGACGACGAGACCACCCGCGACGACCCCCGGGAAGCCGCCGAACGCCGCGAGAGCGTACCCGATGACGGCCACGCTTCCGAGCATGACCGCCTGCCGCGAGCCGTCGTCGCGGTCCGTGTCCACGTTGAGATACGGCTCGAGCTGGTCGACGTTCGGTCCCTGCGAGATGGTCCCCCGGTTCTTGTCGAACGCGACGATACCGGAGTCCGCCATCTTCGGCAGGTGGCACTGGTAGAGGCCGACGTAGACGCGTTTGCGCTGTTGCGCCGACAGGGCCTGTTTCGTCGTGTCGTTCTCGATGGCCGCGATGTGCTCCGCGAGATCGCCCAGCGCGACCGTCTCCTCCTCGGTCTCGTCGAGGTACTGCAACACCAGCCGTCGACGTTCGTTTCGTATAATCTCGAAGACGATGTCGAGCGGTAGCTCGCGGCCCGTGGCTGTCGACGACTCCTGGTCGTCCACACTCGTCTCTCCCCCCGTTTTGGTCTCTCCGGTCGGTTCTCCACTGTCTGTCGGAACCGCATCGTTCTGGGCACTCATTTCCGTTGTATCCTGGTCGCGTATCGTTCGAACTCCCTGTCAATCAGCACCAAATCAGCACCAGACGGTCGCCTACTGCAAAGGGTACGAGGCGATTCTGCCGCCGTTCGCCAACGTCCCAACCATGAGTACTAATGACAAGCCCGATTATAAAATTAATTCCACGAATCTTACCATAACCCAGGCCAACTGGGACTGTCAGTTGCGGATTAATAGAGGAGAGAGCGGTCCGGTCCCGTTACGACGCCCGCCTTCAATCACCGTTGTAATCGTGTTGGCAATAATCCACTATTTGCGGTGGTCGTGTCAGAGTAGGGTTATCTCGATGGTTCCGTCGCCGGAGACGAAGATACGGCACCCCTCGTAGAGGAAGGAGACCGAGAGTGGGGACCCCGCAGATCTGACGAGCGAGTCCAGCGATTCGCAATCGATCGTCGAACCGAGTGGGTCCAGCTCCGTTACGTCCTGTCCCGTCGCTTCTGCGACAGCGACCGCGATCGTCGTCGCGACCGACTCGTCGCCGTGCTGTTCGAACTCCGTGTCGTACTCATCGATGGTGCCCGCGTCACCGTTTGTGGTGCTTCCCTGGTTCATAGCTGGTGCCCGAGTGTCGCCGATACCAACTACCGTTCGCTCTTACTGTCAACAATCTCTACTGTGTTATGCCCGGTGGCGAATCCTCGGATACCTGCTATAGAAAGGGCATTCTAAATAAATCACCCGGAATCTCTCTCTGCAGGTTCAGAGTTTATATCGTCGAGATGACTGTTATGAGCGCGGTCGAGGAGCATGGCGACGAACAGCGCGGCGACCGACAGGCCGGCCAGTCTGCCCGTCCGCTCGGACCGGCCCAGAACGCCGGCGAGGGCGGCGAGAAGGACGCCGAAGCAACCCAGGGCGTAGAGGCCGGGAACGTCCCGCACGCGCTGGTCGAGATACCGGACCCTGAGCCGCCAGAGGAAGCTCCTGAACAGCATCCCCGACACCCGGGGCACGTACGAGCCGAGTGAGATGCCGCTCTGTTCCTCCCCGTAGGTGACCGGCCGCGGCACGTCGACGACCCTGAACTCGTGAGCGTTCAGGCGGACGAGCAGTTCGTTGCAGTAGCCGTAGTACTCGTAGAGCTCCTCGATGTCGACTGTGTCGAGTGCCTCGAGCGAGATCGCCGTGTAGCCGCTCTGGGGGTCGCCCGTCGACCAGTAGCCGCTCGCGATCCGGGTGAGAAACTCGAGTACGCGGTTCCCGAACCGCCTGAGTCGTGGCATCCGGCGGATATCGTCACCCGAGACGAACCGGTTCGCCTTCACGTACGCCGCGTCCCCCGCGACAACGGGGTCCAGCAGACTGTCGAATATCTCCACCTCCATCTGCCCGTCCCCCGCCATCACGACCGTGACGTCGGTGCGGTCCTGTCGTGCTCGCAGGTAGCCCGTCCTGATCGCTCCGCCGACACCACGGTTCCGCTCGTGCCGTATCGTGTCCACGGTCGGGCCGTCCGGTCGTTCGTTCCAGGTCGCTGCCGCCGCCTGCATCTCACGGAACGTCCCGTCGGTGGAACAGTCGTCGATGGCGTACACCCTGTCGACACAGGGCGGAACCGATTCGATCACGTCGCCGACGAATCCCTCCTCGTCGTACGCGGGGACGACGACACCGATTGTTTGGCCTTCGTACATAGTGGTTGTCCGGGGGCGCGTGGAACTGGAGTCAGTCCGCGGGCATTGTTAGCCGGCGGTTGTCGAACCGGGTCGCATCGAGACGGTGGGCAGATGGGCAGTAGGGGCATCCGTTGATGGCACACACGGAGCATAACAATGGGCCGACTGCCCGCAGACCACTGCGATGTATCAACCGGACACGAGCGAGCCAGACGGGGACAGCGGGACCGGTCACGTTGTGACCCCCCACCTGACCAGGTCCGTCCTCGCCTGTCTCGCGATCGCCCTGATGGTCCTCCTCGCTGCGGCGGTGGTCGGCGGCGCGACCACCCCGCCACCGGACACCTACGCCGTCGTCCAGGGGGACCGGTGTGTCGCCGTCGCGCCCGTCACGGGCGGCCAGTCCGTCGAGTCGGCGTACGACTACCGGACACCGTTCCCCAACCAGACCGGGAACCCATCGGCGAGCGACTACAGCGCACACGGCTTCCGGCAGTACCAGGCCAGCCGGACCACGACCATGCTGTTCTACAGCGGCCCGCAGGGCGACAGCCTGGTCACGCTCAACGGCGAACTCGACAACGCCGATGAGGGCGGTAGCACTGCAACCTTCGAGTTCCAGAACCTCCCGCAGAGCGGCTCCTGGGCGGTCCAGGACGACGACTACCCCGACCGCGACGACGACTGGACGGTCGGGACGACGGAGACGACCGTCGACTGGATGTGGGGACCGGAGCGGACCGACGGCGGCGCGTTCCGCGGCATCGCGTCGGCCACCGAGCCCATCGTCGTGCGTCCCGCGTTCAACGAGCGAGCGACCGCCTGGGGAGAGTGGGAGCACTCGGGGACAGCCGACCACCGCGTCCAGCGGTGGCGGCTGGTCGACGACGGTGGGCAGACCGTGACCCTCGACATGACCGAGCCGATACTCGTCGCCCCGGGGAGCTGTGCGGATTTCTCGCTGCCGGCACCGTCGGTCGGGGCGACACCCGACGATGTGCCCCGTAACCGGCCGGTGACACTGAGCGCGACCGCCGACGGCGTTGTTCCCGCCACCAGCTATCGCTGGGACCTCGACGGCGACGGCACCGTCGACAGGGTCACGGAGACTGCCACCACCGAGGTCAGCTACGCGAGCGCCGGAACGTACACGGCGAGTGTCGTCGCGGCCAGCGCCGTCGGCACGAGCGATCCCGCGTCGGTGACCGTCCGTGTCGGCCAGTCCGACGAGCCGGCCATCGGCGTCCGCGACGTGTCGGTAGAGTCTGCCGTCGCCGGCGAGCCGACGCCGGTCCGGGTCGACCTCGTCAACGACGGCGGTGGCGAGGGCAGCATCCAGGTCGACGTCGTCGCGGACGACGACCGCGTCGGCTCCCGGGAGGTGTCCGTCTCCGCGCTCTCGAACGAGAGCGTGACGGTGAACGCGACGTTCCCCGAGGAAGGCGAGTACACCGTCGAGGTCGGCAGTGCTCGAACCGAGGTTTCGGTTGCGGAGGCCCAGCCGGAGCTCGCGGTTTCGGACGTTGCGGTCGACGACCCGGTTCCCGTGGACGAGCCGTTCACCATCACGGCGAGCGTCGAGAACGTCGGCAACGCGGCGGCTGAGTTCGACGTGCGCCTCCAGCTGTTCGGGGAGGTCGTCGAGAGCCGGGAGGTCGCCCTGGACGACGGTGAGCGCCGCGCTGTCGAGTTCGACGTGACGGTCAGCGCACCGGGGTCCTACACCGCGCGCGTCGGCGACCGCACTGCCGAGTTCGACGTGCGCGACAGTGGTGAAGCCACGGCGTCGCCGACCACGACACCCGGCGGGGCCGGAACCGGCTCGACGCCGGGATACGGTCTCCTGGCAGGCATCTTCGCCCTCGCTGCCGTGCTGGTCCACCTGCTCCATCGGGCGAGCGGATGAGCCCCGAAGCGAGAAAGACCCCCCTGCGATACCGGATAGCAGGCTGTTACCCCGGTCAGCTACTCTGTAACAATGCGAGGAGCATCGGTACGCCTGCGTATGCGACTCAGACACCTGAAGTCGTCGAGCGTCGTCGTCGAGGAGGGCGACACCCGCGTCCTCTGTGACCCCTGGCTCGTCGACGGGGCGTTCTACGGCTCGTGGGCCCACTACCCGCCGCTGTCGTTCGAACCGGAGGACTACGCGGACGTGGACTACATCTACGTCTCGCACATCCACCCGGACCACTGCCATCCGGAGACGCTCCAGCGCCTCGACACCGACACGCCGGTCATCGTCCACGACTACCAGTGGGACTTCCTCGCCGACAACCTGCGTCGATGGGGGTTCGACGTCATCGAACTGCCCCACGACGAGCGGATGCACCTCGGCGACGACCTCCACCTGAACGTGCTGGCCTCGGACGACTGCGACCCGGAGGTCTGTGGGAAGTACTTCGGCTGCGGCTGGTTCATGGACGACGTGACCGGCGGCACCGACGGGTCGACCCAGATCGACTCCATGGGCGTGTTCGACGACGGCGAGCACGTCCTCGTGAACGCCAACGACTGCCGGTGGCCGATGACCGCCGCCGCCTCACAGCGCGTGCTCGACCGCTACGGCGAGGTCGACATGCTGCTGATGCAGTACGGTGCGGCGAACTTCTACCCGCAGTGCATGCTCGACTACACCCACGAGGAACGCCTCGAGGCCGCCGAGGAGGTCGCCGTCGAGATGTGCCAGGACGCCGAGTCGTTCGTCCAGGTGTTCGAACCGGACTACTACATGCCCTTTGCGGGCAGCTACACGCTCGCCGGGCCGCTCTCGGACCTGAACGAGTACGTCGGCGTGATGCGTCGGGCGGACGCGAAGGAGTACTTCGAGGGGAGCGAGAACGTCCCCGAGGATTCCACCTGCATCTTGCTCAACAGCGAGGAGGCGTTCGACCTCGAGACCGGGACCCAGTCGGCACCGTACACGCCGGTCGACCCCGAGCGGAAGCGGGCGTACGTCGACCAGGAGCTCGCGGACCGGTCGTTCGACTACCACGACGACGAGATGCCCACCCTGGAGGACATGCAGGAACTGCTCCCGGTGGCGTACGACCACATGGAGGAGAAGCGCCGGGGGATCGGCTTCGAGAGCGACACGACCGTCCTGCTCGACCTCGTCGAGGACACGACGGCCGCCCTGTCGCTCCATGGTGACGGCATCGAGTACCTCTCGTCCGACGAGGCGGCCGAGGTCGACGAGTACGTCCGGATGCGTATCGACCCCCGTCTCCTGCAGCGCATCCTGCAGGGACCGGCCCACGCTCACTACAACAACGCCCAGATCGGCTCCCACGTCCACTTCGCGAAGGAGCCCGACGTCTACGAGCGACCGGTGTACTACTGCATGAACTACTTCCACGCCTGAGCGTTGGGTGCAGGGGGTCCGTACGACCTCGTCTTCGGGGGAGCGGACAGCTCAGGAGCCGACCCGTCGCCACGTCGGCAGGTCCTCGGTCACCGTCCCCCACTCGCCGCGACAGTAGGTGAGCGGCGGCGCGGAGGCGTCGAGCACGGCCGCATCGACGACCCGTCCCACGTGGAGCACGTGATCGCCGAGCCCGACGGTCTCGACGTGCTCGCAGTCGAGGAAGGCGACGGCGTCGTCGAACACCGGTGCGCCCGACCGACTCGCCGTGTGGGACCGCCGGAACGGGTCGCCAACGTCGGTGATGCCGGCGAAGTGCTCGGCGAGATCGCGCTGGTCGGCCGCGAGCAGGTTGACACAGAACCCGGTCTCGTCGCCGGTCAGTCGTTCGTGGGTCTCGCTCTCGCGGTCGATGCCGACCACGACGAGCGGCGGTTCGAGCGAGCCGCTGGCGAAGGAACTGACGGTGATCCCGTGCGGGTCGGTACCCTCGTCGCCCGACACGGTGACGACCGTGACCGCGGACGGGCTGTTCGAGAGCGTGGCTTTGAACGTCTCCGGTTGGACGGGTGTCCCTGCCATGCAGCGACATCACTCACTGGACGGATTGTTATTCGCGCCGTTTCGTCGATTCCTCCGCCTCACCCCGACGGCAGTGGCGAGTAGGCGTCTCATTACAATGCGACGGTCGCCCCAGAGAGCGAGATAGTGACCCGAATCGACAGCGCCAGCCCCCCATCGAGCGTCCCGACGACCCGCGACCGACCCCGACGATGAGCGACGCCCACGTCGGTGAGGAGAACCCGACCGCGAGGGAGACGGCCCGGGGCGAGTCCGCGCCCCGGTACTCGTACGACCTCGCGCTGCTCGTCGGCTACGTCCTCGCAGCGGCCGTGCTGCTCGCCGTGCTCGAGAGCGTGATCTGGCGGACCATCGTCGGCGTCCCGGTCGTCACCTTCGCCCCGGGCTACGCACTGGTCGCCGCGTTGCTGCCGGTCCGTGCGGCCGACGCGACGGACCCAGGGAGTCTCGACCGCGTCGAACGGCTGGCCGTCGCCGTCGGTGCGAGCGTCGCGCTCGTCGTCCTCGGTACCCTGGTGCTCTCGTCTCTGTTCCCGGCCGGGCTCGCCACCGTGCCGTTCCTCGAGCTGCTCGTGGCGTGGACGCTGGTCGGTGCAGGTCTTGGCTACATCCGGCGACGAAGCTACCCGCCGGAACGACGCGACGGGATCGTCGATCCACGCACCCTCGTCACCGGGGGTCGGTTCGACCGCCTCGACGTCGTCCTCCTGCTGGCGATGCTGGTCGCGGTCGCGTCGGTCGGCCACGGGCTCGCCGCACCCGGTCCGGACGCCGCACACACCACCGTCACGCTCGTCACCGAGAACGACTCGGGCGAGTACGTCGCCGCCGACTACCCGCGGTCGGTGACCGTCGACGAGTCCGTGGACGCCTCGTTGCTCTTCGAGAACGACGAGGGGGCTCGCACCACGTACACCGTCGTCGCGGTGGTGGAGCGGATCGGTCCGTCCGACCAGGTCGTCCAGCGGAGCCAGCTCGAACGCGAGACCGTGACCGTGCCGGCGGGCGAGCGCGTGGTCCGCGAGCTCTCCGTCACTCCCGACCTGCTCGGCGAGTCCCTGCGGCTGAGCTACTACGTCTACGATGACGAGGTCGCCACGAACCCGAGCCCGGATACCGCAGCCCACCAGCTCTACCTCTGGCTGTCGGTCGAAGAGGCCGGTGACGGTGCGGACGATGGGGAGGACGACGAGGGGGAACGTATCGCCGGTCGGCTACCCAGTGTCGCCGGGACCGGGTCCAGCCCGGGGGGCCGCTGACCGTGTGGCCCTGGGAGCACGTCGCGGTCGCGTACCTCGCGTACAGTCTCGGAAGCCGGGTGGGAGGGGGTCGACCGACCGACGCCGCCGCAGTTGCAGTGGCCGTCGGTGCCCTGTTCCCGGATCTCGTCGACAAGCCGCTGTCGTGGGGAGTCGGTGTGCTGCCCGGCGGCCGTTCGCTCGCGCACTCGCTGCTCGTCGCGGTCCCCGTCGTCCTCGTCGTCGGCCTGTTCGCCCGAGGGCGTCGAGCCAGGGCGGTGGGCGTCGCGTTCGGCGTCGGCTACCTCAGCCACCTGCCGCTCGACGTGGTGGCGTCGGGCGTCTTCGGCGGCGGATTCGACACCAGTTTCCTGCTCTGGCCGCTGACGCCGACGGCGACGGGACAGCCCGACAGCCCGGCGCTGGCCCACCTGCTCGAGCAGCACCGCGAGTTCCTCGCGTTCCTCACCGGGCCGGTCGGTCGACGGTACCTCGCGTTCGAACTGCTCCTGCTGGCCACCACGACGATGCTCTGGTGGCGCGACGGGCTCCCGGGGATCGGCTGGCTGCGGCGTCGGGCCGGCGGGCTCCGCAGGCTCGTCCACGGGTCGTAGTCGAGGCACGGCCGTCCATCCGCGGACATCGTAGCCGGGTGCTACCGTCGGACTCCCGCCGCATAACGAAACCCGTGCCACGGTCCATGGCAGGTAGCATGACACTCACGACAGCAGTCGTCGGTGCCGGGACCGTCTCGGAGACCCACCTCTCCGGCCTCTCGGCCTGCCCACGGACCGAACTCGTTGCCATCGCGGATCTCGACGGCGAGGCGGCCCGGGCGGCGGCCCGCCGGCACGCCATCACGCCCTACACCGACCTGGACCACATGCTCGACAGCGAGTCCCTCGACTGGCTCCACGTCTGCACGCCGGTCAGGACCCACCGCGACATCGCCGTCACCGCCATCGAGCGCGGCATCCCGGTGCTCATCGAGAAACCCGTGACGGAGACCGTGCGGGCCGTCGAGGACATCGCGGACGCCGCCCAGGCCAACGACGTGCCGGCGTCGGTCGTCCACAACCACCTGTTCGGCCCGGCGATACGGGAGGCCCGCGAACGCATCGAAGCCGGCGAGCTGGGGACCATCCGGGGAGTCGACCTGCTGTACACCGGGTCGACCCGGCCCGACGTGCCGAACCGTGGCGAGTGGAGCTTCGAGCTGGTCGGGGGCGAGTTCGAGGAGGGACTCCCCCACCCGCTGTACATCCTGCTGAACGTCGGCGGCTACCCCCGGGACGAGGACGCCGTGCAGGCGACGACGACCCTCGGCGGCGAGTACGAGATGGAGTTCGGCTACGATGGCGCGACGATCCAGTACCCGACCGGCGACGGCCGGCTCTGCTCGGCGACGATGCTCTCGGGGACGGTCCCGCACCGCTCGCTGTACGTTCACGGCGAGGAGGGCTCGCTCGTCGTCGACCTCGTCTCGCAGTCGCTCGTGCCGCTGGAACGCGACTACAAGGCCTCCTCGAAGGCCCGTGCGATGAAGAACGCCGACGAGGTCCTCGCCCGGGGGCGCTCGACGCTCGAGAACCTCGGGGCGGTCGCCCGTCGCGCACGTGACGGCAGCTGGGAGTCCGAGAAGCAGCTCAACGGCCACTTCTACCAGTACGACGAGACCGCCAGGGCCATCGAGGCGGGCGAGCCGATGCCCGTACCGCTCTCGGAAGGCCAGTGGACCGTCCGGCTCCAGCAGGCCATCCGTGACGCCGCGACCGGGCCGCAGGAGAGCAGCACCGAGCACACCCTCGTCGACGACGAGTGACCGTGGAGCACGCTGTTCGCACACCGAGCACAGGCACAGCTCGGTACGTGTCGATTTCAGGAAAGGGGGTGGCGAAGCGGATGGTGAATCCACGTCGGGCGTGGGCGGAACGTGAACCCCGGAGTCGGTGGATGGGTAGTGACGACGTTCAGTCGCAGGGGGTCTGGGGGGTGAGAGACTGGTGACTCTCGACCACGGAGCGCCGCTTCACGGCCACCCCAGAAACTCCTTGGAGGCCGACCCGGATTGTTATAGAGCTGTTTTCAGCTGTGGACCAGAATACATGACAGAAAACAGGGTGTTACTGGTGGGCCATGAGCGTCTCGATTGAACGAGCCGTCAGGGCACTCGGTCGCCGGACCGTTTCCGCGTACCCGTGGACCAGCCGTCCGCTCCGCCACGCTCGCTCGATCTACGCCGGCACCTACCTGACGGCGGTCAAGCTGCGGTCGTACCTGTCGGACGACGCACCCATCGACCCGTTCCGCGTCGACCGCATCCCACCGTCGGCCGTCGAGCGCACCGCCGAGTTCTTCGACGACGAACCGAAGTACCGGCGGGCGGGACAGGTGGTCGGCGGGAACTGGGACCGGCATCCCGAGCGGTTCACCGACCGAACGCTCTACCGGTCGTTCCGGGCGCACTTCCAGGAGGGGGTACCCTGGGAGGAGACCGCGTTCTTCGCGGAGACACTCGAGGAGATAGGGGGCGGTGCGTCAAAGTGGGGCTGTACCTGTCGTGCGGACCTCGAGCAGCGGTGTGCCGACCTCGACCGGCTGTACGCCAACATCGCCAGCAACGGTGTCAGGTCCCAGGCAGAACTGCTCGGAGCCGACGGCATGGAGCCCGCCCGGAAGGACCGCCCGAACGGGCTCGCGCGCCGTATCGAGGACGATATCGCCGTCCACGTCGGCCGCGACGGCGGGTTCCTGTTCTGCGACGGCCGGAACAGACTCGCCATCGCGAAACTGCTGGACGTCGAGTCGATACCGGTCCGCATCATGGTGAGACACGAGGGCTGGCAGTCGTTCCGCGACGACGTCGCGGCGGGTCGTGTCGCCCCCGGCCGGCACGCCGATCACCCCGACATCAGACCGCTGCTCGACTGAGTTCGGACAGGTTCAGGCGTCCGACCGCGCCGCGAGTCGCCGCAGGCCCGCTTCGAGAGCCACCTCCGCCTCGAACCCCAGCTCCTCGCGTGCCTTCCGGACGTCAGCACAGCTGTGTTCGATGTCGGCCGGACGCGGGTCGTCGTGGAGCACGTCGACCCCGCCTGGCACCGTCTCCTGGACGAGCCGTGCGAGCTCCCGAACCGTCGTCGTCTCGCCGGTACCGACGTTGAACGCTTCGCCCGTGGCGTCGGTCGTCGCCGCGGCGAGCATCGACCGTACTACGTCGTCGACGTGGACGAAGTCCCGCGTCTGCGTGCCGTCACCGTGGATCACGAGCGGTTCGCCCTCCCGGGCACGAGAGAGGAACGTGGCGAGGACACCGTTCCGTTGTCCCGGCCCGTAGACGTTGAAGAACCGCAGCGCGACCGCCGGGACGTCGTACCAGTCCTCGTACCGCCGCGCGTAGCGGTCGGCCGCGAGCTTGCCGATGCCGTAGGGGCTCCGGGGGCGGAGCGGCGCATCCTCGGGGATCGGCGTCTCCGTCGGCCGGCCGTACACCGCGGCACTCGACGCGACCACGACCCGTGCGTCCTGCCGGCGTGCCCGGTCGAGCACTGCCGCGGTCCCGACGGCGTTCACGTCGAGCGAGCGCGTCGGCTGCTCGAGTGTCGCCGGTACCGACGAGCACGCCGCGAGGTGGAACACGACGTCCACGCCGGCCATCGCCGCCGCGAGGTCCGCCGACTCCGTCACGTCCCCGTCCAGCACCGCGACCTGGTCGGGCAGCACTGTCCCGTGGCCGTTCGCCCGATGGTCGAGGACACGGGTGTCGGCGACTGGCGCGAGCACCTCGACGAGCCGCTGGCCGATGAAGCCCGCTCCACCGGTGACGAGGACAGTGGCGTCCGCGAGTGCTGCTGTCGCACCTGGCGACGATTCATCCGGGCTTCGACCCACGCCGGTGGCGGTGTCGTGACTGGCTGGCATCCCCCACACTGGCACGGCCGACGGGGTTTGTTATGCACCGTCTGCTGCTCGGAACGGGCGGCCTTCACCGGTGAACGGTCCTGCGCCTTTACCCCCCACCGACGTGGGACTCTACACGGCCGACCGAGTCGGTCAGACCCCCACCCACCATGCGCCCGAACGAACTGGAACCCTACCTCGGCTTCGCACTCGACTACCCCGTCGCCGGCGACGAGGTCCGCCGACGGCTGGGACTGGTCGAGGTGACCGCCCCCGGCGTCGACGCGACGACGACCATCGGCGACCTGCTGGCCCCCGCTGACGACGCGTCGTTCGACAGCGCGACGGCCCTGTACGAGCACCTCGTCTGCAACCTCGACGAGCGGCACGTCGGGCGGAAGTTCTACGACGACCGGGGTGGGCAGGCCGCCTCGACGGACGGACCCCGCGACGAACACAACGTCTCCTTCTGAGGTCGCCGGCACGACGCCGGCGGTCACCGGACGAACGACCGGAGCTGCTCCACGTCGAGCAGGCCGGAACCGACGCCGAGGGCGGCCCAGACGCCGGCACCGACGCCGACGACCCCGAGCAGCGTCGCGAGTCCGCCGACGAGCGGGAGTGCGAGCGTGACGACGACCCCCATCCCGACCGCGATGACACAGACGACCGCCGCACGTCGAGCGAGTCGCAGCGGGTGGAGCCCGAGCTCGGTGTGGATGACGTACACGTTCGTCCCCGTGTAGATGGTGTACGTGAAGACGGTCGCGACGGCCGCGCCGACCGCACCGTACACCGGGATGAGCAGGACGTTCAGGCCGGCGTTCGACACCGCCATCGCGCTCTTGACGGTCGCCCTGGCCCGGGCCCTCCCCATGTAGTCGAGCGCGTCGCTCGTGATCTTGTTGACGGCGTTGACGAGGATGAAGCCGCTGAACACCTGGACGACCGGCACCGCCGGCGCGTACGCCGCGCCGAAGACGTAGACGACGGTCGGCCGGGCGACGAGCACCAGCCCCACACACGCCGGCACGTAGCAGAGCATGACGTACGTGAGCGACTGCTCGTAGAGCCGGGCCGCACGCTCGCGGTCGCCCGCCCCGGACTGTTCACCCAGGACCGGCGAGAGCGCGAAGCCGAACGACGCCGCCGGCATCGACACGATGTCGGAGAGCTGCTTGGCGACGGTGTAGTAGCCGGCCGCCGCGAGGCTCGCCAGCGAGCCGACCAGCACGACGTCGACCTTCTTGTCGAGGACGTTCGCGCCACGCGTCGCCGTCAGCGGGACGGCGTACTCGACGAGCCGGCGGCTCAGACCGGGCTCCATCTCGCTCGCGGAATCGGTCGGGTTGTAGACGCGGCCGACGAGGAGGACGGCACCGACCGCCGCGGCGAGGGTGTAGCCCGCGACGTAGCCGAGGAACGCCCCGTAGGTACCCAGTCCGAGGACGACCAGCCCCACCGCGAACGTCACACGGGCGACGCCGTTGACCCCGGCGGTGAGCGCGCTGAGGTCGACCCGGTTCAACCCCTGGAACACGGCGTTGACGAACTTGAAGCCGGCCCGGACGGCGACGTAGAGCGTGCCCACGAGCAAGAACGGCGCGACGCTCGGTTGTCCGATCAGGTCGGCGAGGTGGCGGTGGAAGACGGCGAGCGCGAGGACCACGACGAGTGTCGTCAGACCGACGGCCTTCGCACCGGTCCGGAGGACGTGGGGGATCTGTCCCGACTCACCGTCCAGGTACTCGTTCACGTACCGGGCCGTCGACTTCGGCAGTCCCAGCGTCGCCACGATGGAGACGATCGACAGGGCGGCGAGCGCGACGTTCAGCAGGCCGTACTCCGCGGGTGTGAGCAGGACACGCGCGAGCACGACGACCAGCACGACGTTCGCGACCTTGTCGAGGACACTGGCCGCGAGCGAGGCGCTCGCACCCCGACGAATCGTCGCGATGGGGTCGTCCGACACGTCAGACACACCCGCCGGCGTCCGGCGCTCGCGCACCCCGGTTCCAGTCCGCACGGTCGTTCGGCTCCGGGCACGCGACCGTCGCTGTCCCCGTCTCGCCGTCCGCCGCACCGTCGCCGTAGAGGTAGTACAGTTCGAGGCCGCCGTTGCTCGACACCCGGTTCACGCCGGGGTCGGTCTCCAGCAGACGGTAGCCCGTCGCGTTGTACCGGAGGCCATCGAACAGGCCGACCTCGCGGCCGTAGGAGCTCTCCTCGACGGTGAAGTAGCGGTCCCTGTTGAACTCGTAGCCCAGGCCACGCTCGAACGTCGGCCCGGCGACTGCGTCCTCGTAGCCCGGGAATTCGAGCCGGTTCCGGGCCTGTTCCGTCCCGTACACCGCGTCGACGTAGCGCTGTGGACCGCCACGGATGCCGGTGAACTCGACCCCCTCCGCCCGCACGTCGAACGCGTGTTCGTAGCCCTCGTACTCCAGCTCGGCGACCTGCGAGTTCGACTGGTAGACGTACGGGGAGCCGAACAGGGCGGGCACCCCGAGTGGCACCAGCACGAGCAACAGGCACGCCACGAGCACCCGCGCCGGGACGGGGACACTGCCGCCGGCTCCGTCGTCGCCCACCCAGCGGACGAGCGCGACACCGCCGAGGAAGGTGACCGGGACCATCAGCAGTCCCTGGTAGCGGAAGTACATGTCACCGGGACCCCCGAGGAACATCAACAGGAACAGCCCCGAGAGCGGCACGAGCGCCAGCCCGAGGTAGCGGACGAACTGGGGACGGGCCGTCTCCGCTGCGGACAGCCGGCCGACGAACGCAAGCACGAGGACCGAGGCGGCGAGGATGGAGAGCACCACGTCGGGCAGGAACAGTTTCGCGAACAGCTCCGGGACGGAGCCGCCGACCGAAGTCAGCGAGGTCGACTTCTGTGTCACTACCTCCGAGCCCCCGCCCGAGCCGTAGACGATGTTGTACGCGATGGCGCTGGTGTTCCCACCGACGCGCTGGAAGCGCGGTGCCCAGACGAGGAATGCGAGGACGAAGATGGCAGTCTGGACGTACAGCGGTCGCTGCCCCGCGGCGGTGCTCTCCGGGAACAGCACCCGGGCGAGCAGCTGGATGCCAGCCACGGTCGCGAACACGACGAGCAGGTTCGCCGCCTGCTGGGGATGCACCAGGATCACGGACAGCGACGCGAGCCCGAGCAACACCCCAACCGCCGTCGCCGGGTTCCTGACGGGCCGCCAGCCGTCCTGTTCGAGGTAGACGAACAGCAGGAACAGAACGAAGGGGGCGTACAGCACCGCCTGGCTCGACGTGTGCGGGAGCATGTGCATGGCGATGACGTTGATGGGGACGAACAGGAGTCCGAGGAAGGCCCCGACGAGCAGTCCCTCGTCCCGTCCCGAGAGGAGACGGACGGAGAGCGAGACGAACAGGAGGAACAGCGTCGCGAAGACGAGAACCGCCCAGAGCATCGTCAGCCTGAGGGTGACACCGGTGACGCTTCCGAGGACCACCGTGAGCTCGTGGACTCCGGGGTAGAGGAGCCGGGTGGGCGAGAGCGAGCCGTCGGCCAGCTCGCGCGCCCAGCCGAGGTGGCTCAGCGAGTCGCCGGAGCCGTAGAAGTAGTACCCACGGAGCAGCGGTATCCCCGCCAGCGAGACCCCGCTGAGGACGACGAGCCCGGTCGCAGCGAGCCGACGGCTCCGTGAGACACCGGCAGTGAGGCCGGCGGCGGCCGCCGTCAGCAGGGCCGTCGCGACGCCGAGCCAGAAGACGGCGGGCGTCGCCCCGTAGATCGAGAGCTCGTAGCCGCGGGCGGGCGAGCCGTGGGCGACAGCGGCCCCGATGGCGAGTGCCAGGTAGCCGACCGCGAGGAGGACGGTCCGGATGGCTCGATGGCGCGTCATCGTGCCGTTCCAACCCCGGTCCTGCGGCCGTTCAATCCGCGTTTCTCCCGCAGACACCCCGGCCGAGACCGTCGCGTGTCACTCGGCGCGACGAAGCGTAGCATACTGTCCCGCCCGTCGGTGAGTCCGGACTTTGTTATGCGACCGATACGGCACAGACCGGCGGCGTCGTGACCGGTAACCGGGGCAGGTGTCGCCCTCGGACCGGCTCTCGACGGTCCGCTGGTTCGGCGACGGGACGGTCCGGCGAGTCCCGACCCACGATGGTACCAGCCGCCTACCCCCCGTCGGGTGGTCGGTAACAATCATCCCCCCTCGTGCAACTCGCGGACATGGTCGAACACGTCCCGTTCACCGAGATCGAGGTCACCGACGACATCGTCGACCGGACGGCGTCCGTCGTCCGGAGCGGCAGATACGTCGACGGACCACAGCTGGACGCCTTCGAGGCCGAGTTCGCCGACGCGTTCGACGTCGACCACGCGGTCGGCGTCAGCAGCGGCACGGCCGCGCTGTCGCTGTCACTGCGCGCCGCCGGTGTCGGCGAGGGTGACACCGTCCTGCTGCCGGCACACACCTTCTTCGCGACCGCGAGCGCGGCGATGAACCTCGACGCCGAGCCCGTGTTCGTCGACGTCGACCCGGAGACGTACGCCATCGACGTCGACGACCTGGAGGCGAAGGCCTCGTTCGCGTCCCGGCCGGCCGCCGTCGTCCCGGTCCACATCTACGGTCAGCCCGCGGACATGGACGGCGTCCGTCGGGTCGCCGACGAGTACGGACTCACCGTCATCGAGGACAGCTGTCAGGCCCACGCCGCACGGTACGACGGTGAGTACGCCGGCACCATCGGCGACCTCGGCTGCTTCAGCTTCTACCCGTCGAAGAACATGACCGTCGGCGGTGACGGTGGCATGATCGTCACGGACGACGCCGAGCTGGCGGACGCCGCACGCCGGCTGCGGAACCAGGGCCGGAACCCGGCCGGGGTCCACGTCGACCTCGGGCTGAACTACCGGCTCGACGAGTTCAAGGCCGCCTTCGGCCGGGAGCACCTCACGCACGTCGAGGACTGGGGCCGGATGCGCCGCGAGAACGCCGCGCTCTACGACGACCGGCTCGCCGAGGTTCCCGAGATCGAGACACCGACGGTGGCGGACGAACGCGAGCACGTTTACCATCTCTACGTCGTACAGGCCGACGAGCGTGACGCGCTCCGGTCGTTCCTCTCGGACCGCGGCGTCGAGACGGGAATCCACTACGAGCACGCCCTCCACCAGCATCCCGCCATCGTCGACGCCGCGAAAGAGACGCCCCGGCTCCCGGTCGTCGAACGGCTCGTCGACCGCATCGTCTCGCTGCCGATGCATCCCTGGCTCACCGAGTCGGAGGTCGAGCACGTCTGTACCGCCATCGAGGACTTCTACCGGGGTGAGCGGCCGTGAAGCTCGCCGTCGTCGGCACCGGCTACTGGGGATCGAACCACGTACGCATCGCCGGTGAGTTCGTGGACGAAGGGGTGGTCGACGACGCCATCGTCTGCGACGCGGACCCCGACCGGGCCGCGACCGTCGCGGCCGAGCACGGCCTCGACTACGTCACCGACCACCGGACGCTGGCCGACGAGGGCGTCGACGCCGCCATCGTCGCCACGCCGTCGCCGACCCACGAGCCCGTCGTGACAGACCTCCTCGCCGACGGCGTCCACGCGATGGTCGAGAAGCCCCTCGCGCTGTCGGTCGACGCCGCGAACCGCATCGTCCGCACGGCCGACGACCACGACCGCATCCTCGGTGTCGGCCACGTGTTCCGCCACCACCCGGCGCTGGACGCCGTCCGAGAGCTGGTCCGCGAGGGGGCACTCGGCACCGTCTCGCACCTCCGGACGGCCCGGCACGCGTGCCAACCGGCCCGGCCCGTCGGCGCGCTCCACTCGCTCGCCGTCCACGAGGTCGACATCTACCGGTACCTGCTGGAGCGCAACCCCGACACCGTCTACTGCAGGCTCGACCAGACCGTCGCCGCCGACACACACGACACCGTCACGCTCGTGCTCGACTTCGAGGACGTGACGGGCGTCGTCAGCGAGTCGTGGTCCATCCCGGTCGCCGGAAAGCGCCGCGAGCTCGTCGTCGTCGGGAGCGAGGCCGTCGCCGCGGTGGACTACCTCGAGGACACCGTCGTCGAGCTCTACGACGTTCCGCCGGCGAGCCAGCCGGCGGGGACGCGCCAGAGTCACATCGTCGAGAGCGAGGCACCCGCGGAGGTGATCGAGCTCGACGGCGGCGAGCCCCTCAAGACGGAGGACCGCGACTTCGTCGAGGCGGTCCGCGACGGGCGCGAGCCCGTGACGACCGGTGTCGACGGTACCTGGGCGGTGAAGCTCCTCGCCGACGCCGAACGGTCGGCCGAACGAAACGCCGTCGTCGACGTGCGGGGTGACGCGATGGTCGAACCCCGGCGCTCGGTGCGGTCGCGGAACTAGTCCGGCTGCTGTCTGGTGGGGGACGTCGCCGACTGCGGGACGGTCGGTTCAGTCCCGGTAGCCGATTATCTCGGCCGGGTTGCCGGCGACGATGGCGTTCGCGGGCACGTCCCTCACGACGACCGCACCGGCACCGACGAGCGCATTCTCGCCGACGCTGACGGGGAGGAGGGTCGCGTTCGTCCCGATGGCCGCGCCGTCCCCGACGATGGTCGACTCCCACTCCTCCGTGTCGCCGCTAGGCGGATAGCGGTCGTTGATGAACTTCGCGCCGTGACTCACGAACACGCCGTCGCCGACCTCCACGTTGGAGCAGACGAACGCGTGCGTCTGGAGCCGGCAGCGGTCACCGACGACGGCGTCGTCCTGTACCTCGACGAACGAGCCGACCATCGTCTCGTCACCGAGCTCGCAGCCGTAGAGGTTGACGTACCGCCAGATCCGGCAGTCGAGCCCGATGCGAGCGTCGACGATGCTCGAGTAGGGGGCGACGCTCGTACCGTCGCCGATCTGACTGTCTCGCACGTGACTACGTGGCTCGCGGGAAGCCTGCCGGGACATGCCCCGACATCGGGAGCGGTGACTGCTAAGAATGCGGGCCCTACCGGCGTGGTCCACACCGTACCTGCCCGGTTACTTTGCCAGCACGGGTCTCGATTCGAGCTGTTATGGAAGCCATCGTGCTCGCGGCGGGTCGGGGGAGCCGGCTCGAACCGCTCACCGACGATCGCCCGAAGGGACTCGTTGAGGTCGGCGGTCGCCCGCTGCTCGTCGACTGCCTCGACCAGCTGCTCTCCGTGGGCGTCGACCGGTTCGTCCTCGTCGTCGGCTACGAGGCCGGCCAGATTATCGATCACTTCGGCGAGGAGCACCGCGGGAGACCCATCACCTACGCACACCAGTCGGAGCGGGACGGCGTCGCCTCGGCGCTCCTCGCCGCCGAGGAGTGCGTCACGGACGACGAGTTCCTCGTGATGCTCGGGGACAACGTGTTCAGGGCGAACATCGGTGCCGTGGTCGGCGCACTCCGCACGGAGGGGACGGACGGCGCAGTGCTGGTCGAGGAGGTCGCCCCCTCCGCGGCGAGCCGCTACGGAGTCTGCCAGCTCGACGAACGCGGGCAGATCGACTCCATCGTGGAGAAGCCCGACGACCCGCCCTCGACGCTCGTCGCGACCGGGCTCTACGCCTTCACCGACGGTATCTTCGACGCCTGTCGCCGAATCGAGTCCTCCGACCGCGGCGAGTACGAGATCAGCGACGCCATCGACGAGTACGCGACGGAGCACGACGTCGAGGCGGTACCGCTCGATGGCTGGCGCGTCGACATCGGCTACCCACGGGACAGGAACGAGGCGAACCGCAGACTCGTCGGCGATTCGCCGATACCCCGCGAGCGGGCGGGGGCGTCGGAGTCCTTCGACTGAGCCCTGGGGAATCTACTCCTGCGACTACTCCGCGAGCACCGACCGGTACACCGACTCGATGCGTTCGGCCATCCGTTCCAGTCCGAGCTCCGTGACCGCGCGGCGCTCACCGCCCGGCTCACCCTCGCTCGGCAGTACTTCGACGAGCCCGGCGACCAGCTCCTCGTCGGACCGACAGACCCGGGAGCGGTCGGTGCCCGCGAGGCGTTCTGCCACGTCACCAACGTCGACCGACACGACCGGCGTGTCGCAGGCGAGTGCCTCCTTCACTGCGTTCGTCGACCCCTCGTGCCGCGAGGTCAGGATGAGCGCGTCGCTGGCGGCGTAGTACCTGACCATGTCGTGGTGGTCGACGCCACTGACGGTCGTGAGCTCCACGGGGTGGTCGAGAGACGTCGCAGCCTCGTCCACGACCCGACGAGCACGTGGGTAGTTCTTGACGGCCCGCTCCGTCGAGTACGGGAACAGCACGTAGTAGCGGTCCGACCGCCAGCCGAGGCGGTCGCGGGCCGCATCCTGGGACATGGGCCGGAACACGTCGAGGTCGACCCCGTGCGGGATGACGTGGGCGTCGACATCGAGCGAAGCGGCCATCCCGTCGCTCATGACGATGACGGCGTCCGCCCCGCAGGCGGCGGCCCGTGAGACCGCTCCGAAGCGCCCGAAGAGGTCGGTGCCCCACAGCGAGATGACGACCGGGAGCCGCGACTGTGCGAGCGCAGCGGGCGCGGTCAGTCCGTTGTTCGCGTGGACGATGTCGAACCCGTCGCGTGCCCGGCTGATCGCCCGCGGGACGAGTCTGGCGTACGAGAGCGGCGAGCGATGCTCGTCCGCGGCCGGTCGCTCCGGAACCGCGAGGGTCTCCAGCTCGATTCCCCGCTCCGCGAGTGCGCTGCACTGCTTCTGGAAGAACGTCGCCTCCTCGGTGGTCACGAGGTTGAGGACCTCGATAGTCATCGTCTCACGAACTCGTAGACGCGCTTTGCCACGGCCGTCGGTGCCCCGCTGGACTCGACGACGTGGTAGGGCACGAGATCGGCCCCGAACTTGCTCTTGTACCTCGCGAGGCGCTCCGTGTCGGCACCCATCAGGTCGTACCCCGTCAGCGAAGACCGTGGGGTCCCGGCCGCGACGTCCTCGACGATGCGCCAGTGCAGGAGTGCGTTGACGCTCGTCCCCTCGAAGTCGGCACGGGTGCCGCCCAGCCAGTACAGCGCGTCGTCGTTCGAGAAGAGCGCGATGATCCCGCTGAGGAGCTCCCCATCGGGGCCGCGCACGACGTACACCCGGGCCCGCTCGTCGAGCCAGGTCAAGAGGTCCTTCACGTACGGCCAGCTCAGGGTGAACGACCGACCCTGCTCCTCGTACCGTTCCTTCGTTTGCTCGAAGATGCGTCGCGCCGCCTCGACACCCTCGACTGAGACCGACACGTCGAGGTCGCGGCCGTCACGGACCGAGCGCCTGAAGCTCTTGCTGGCCGCGGCCAGCGCGTCGTCCGGCGTCCGGTCGGCCAGGTCGAGGCGGTACGTGAACGACATCGAGACGTCGTCGTCGTCCCAGATGTACGGCCGCGGGTCTCCGTAGGCTGGCGAGCAGACGAACCGGAAGAGGGTCCGTGAGTCGTCGAGCGCCAGTTCGTCGCGCACAGCGCGGACGAACTCCCTGTTCGTCCGCTCCTGTTTGCGTCGTTTCGGGCTGAGCGGGGTGACGAGCGGGCCGAGCTTGGGGACGTTCATCGAGGGTGGCGGTGAGGTGACGGCCCGGCCGACGGGGCGTTCGGTCACCATCACTGGGAAGAACCCGACGGGGTGCTGACCGTTGTAGCCGACGAACAGCCGCAGCTCGCCGTCGCCGTGGTCGTCGAGCACCCGGAGCGCCCCGGGCAGGTGGAACACCTCGAAGCCGCTATCAGGCAGTACCTCCCCCCACTCCGAGAGACCGACTCGTTCGATGTCCATGCTGGTGCCGGTGAATCGCGTGAACGGTCCATTGTTACCGTCCGGCTACCTCCCGTCTTGAGGGTCGTGCGTCCGAGGAGCCCGAGGGCCACTCGAGCTGTTCGTACAGCCTCCCGGGCGGGCCGACCCACGCCCCTCTCTCGAGCGCTTCCTCGACGAGTCTCCGGTAGAGCCTGGTGTGCCCCGGGAAGTCCGCCTCGGTGAAAAACCGCGGGTGCCAGAGCACGTTCATCACTGCATCGTTCGCGACTGCCTCGTCCAGCAGGTCGTCGAGTACCCCCCAGGCGCGGTCGAACTCGTCACCCGGGTCGGGGAGCGCGGTCTCCATCACCGTCAGCGGGAACACCACGAACTCGTCGTCGAACGGCCGGCGGATGCCGTACTCGCCGCCGAATCCGAACGTGGCGGACGACCCCGGGGTCGCGTCGTACCGCATCCCGACCGCCCGCTGGTGTCGCCAAGTCGCCGGCTCGTCGAGGTTCAGGTAGTGCTGACGCCCGCCCAGAACGGGTCTGTCGAGTATCGACTCGAGCCGCAGCTTCTCCCGTTCGAGCCGGTCCCTGTCCCGGTACGAGTGGTACGAACCCTGCAGACCGATCTCCCATTCGTCCATCGCCAGAGAGCGGATCAGTGCGACGATATCCGGGTCGTCGAGGGAGTACCGGCCACAGAACAGTCGCCAGCTCTCGGGGTCGATCCACCGCCTGACGGGCAGGTCGGTCAGGGGGCGCTCCTGCATGAAGTAGAACGCCGAGCGAACGCCGAGGTCGTCCTCGAGGTCGCGCAGCGAGTCGAACGTCCAGAAGGGGTTCTCCCCGTACAGCAACTCGAGGAGCTGTGCCGGTTCCCGGTCCCTGAGGCCGTAGTACAGCGACTGGTAGGTCTTGTACGGACGGTCGACGTCGTGCGTGAGCAGCAGTGCGAACTCGTGGTCGTCCGGCACGGCGCTCATCGTCGCACCTCCAGTTCGAGCAGGTCGAGCATGTAGCCCGTCACGTCGACCTTGTCCGCGAGCAGTCGGTTCCGTGCCTCGCGCCAGCGCGCGGCCGCCGCATCGGGCTGTCTGGCCACGCCGTTCACGAGTTCCAGCAGCCGGTGGCCGTCGCCGGTCGACCGGACCAGCCCGTACTCCGACTCGAGCTCGACGAAGTTCTGCAGTGCGCCGGCACCGAACGTGTCGTAGCGCAGTGCGGGCGTCCCGAGCAGGCCCGCCTCGACGGCCGTCGTGTTCGAATCACCGACGTAGCAGTCGGCGAAGGCGAGCAGGTCGTGCAACCGCTCTGGGGGGACCGGCAAGGGCTCGGTCCCTGCTGGGGCCTCGCCGTCGGCCTCGACCGACGCGTAGACCGGGCCGAGCTCGGAGAGCGCGTCGACGACCCGTGCCCGCACGTCCGTGGGCAGGGAGTCGTTCCCGTAGTCGTGGTGGGCGTCTCCCGCGACCAGGCGGATGACCGAGTACCGGTCGTCGACCGCGACACCGTCCTCGCGGAGCGCCTCCGGGTCCGGGTCGAACCGGGACGGGTGCAGGTACGCGAGCTCCTGGTAGCCCTGGTAGCGACGCTGGCCGGACCAGCGTTCCTCGAACGCCGCCGGCGTACAGACGACGTCGGCGAACGGGAGCGTCCAGCTCGCGAGCTTGTCTGCAGGTTCCGTGTCGTGGAACACGATGCTGGGCGTGTCCGTCAGCCGTGCCGCGTGGACCGCGGCCGGGTTGAGCCGACTCACGACGAGGTCGGGGTCGAAGCGCAGTACCTCACCGAGTACCCGCAGTTCCCGACCGAGCCACTCCCGGGCGAGTGCCAGCGGCGACCCGCCCTTCCGGGAGAGCGGACGGTGTTCGATTTCCGCCGCGTCGAGTAGCGCCGTGGTCACCTCCTTCTCGCGAGAGAGGACGCGGACGTCGTGGCCGTCGCGGTCCAGTTCCGCGATGGCGTGTTTGAACAGATGCACGTGGGCCGGATGGGTCACGTCGAAGAGCGCGCGCATCGGAGTTCACTCCAGGTAGCCGAGGTCGGCCAGCCGCCGCTCGACTTCGGCGCTGTCGCCCCCGCCCCCCACGTGGTCCTCGGGGAGTGGCTCCCGCGTCCGGACAGGTGTCTTCCCCGGCACCGACTCCGGGTCGAACACGTCGAGCACCCGCCCGTCCATGTCCTCCGGTACCGTCATCCCCATCGTGTGCAGCAGCGTCGGCGCGAGGTCGACGATCCGCGCATCCAGGTTCAACCCCTCGGTGCGGAACGACGGCCCGGAGAACAGGAACAGTCCCTCGGGCTCGTTGCCACCACGCCAGACGCCCTCGTCGGCGTACCACGGGCCCGCGCCGACCGCGTCGCTGGTGTGGACGTTCGGCCCCTGGTCGAGGATCAGGTCCGGCGCGTTCTCGGCGTAGGGGCCCTCGTAGTGCTCCTCGCCCCTGTGGACCGCCTCGACCAGTCGCTCGCCCGTCTCGGGGTGCGTGAGTCCCGAGAGCCGCTCGATGAGCTCGTCGCGGGTCGCCTCGTAGTCTGGGTCGTCCGCTGACAGCGTGAGGTAGATCGGACCCTGGTTGCTCGCGACGGCTCTCGTCTGCTCCCAGTTCACCGCGGAGAGGACACGCTCGCGCTTGACGCCCTCCTCCCAGGGGACGACCCGCTGGAGCGACTCCGGGACGACCTTGCTCAGGGTGCCGACCATCCCGAGCTTCTTCGCGACGGTCAGCGCCCGCTCGCGGGTCACCCCCGCCCGCCGGAACAGCTGGTCGACTGTCGTCCCGACCGAGAGGTAGCCCGCCTCGGCCAGCCAGCGGTTGATGTAGAACACCGTGTCGACCCGCTGGGTCCCGTGGTCGGACATCAAGAGGATGTCGTGGTCCTGTTCGGTGAACCGGGTCAGGTTCTCGTCGATGCGACGCCACGCCCGTTCGACCGGAGCGTCCCGCCAGAAGTAGTGCTGGAGTGCCATGGAGTAGAACACCGTGAGGTGCAGGAAGTCGGGGCGTTCCCGGTCGAGCAGTCGCTCGGCCGCCTCGAAGCGCATGTCGATGAGCTCGAGGATGGCGTCGATCTCGGCCTCGCCGGTGTCGGAGGGCGAGATCATCGGCGTCGGGTGGACCCGGTAGTCGAGCTCCTCGCCGAGGTACTGCTCCACGTCCGCTGGCGTGGCGAAGCCGCTCCGGAGCGACCGGTACTCCGACTCCGAGGCGTCCGGTCCGCCGGCGACCATGAACCCGTCGAGCTCCTTGGGCGGGTACGTCGATGGAACGTTGACGACACCCGCGCGCAGTCCCTCGTCCTCGACGTAGTCCCAGAGCTCCGCGCTCCGGAAGTCCGTCGCGTCGTGGAACACGTGGTCGCGTTCCTCGGTGTCGATCCGGTCGAACCGGAACACGTCCAGCTTGCCGGGGTTCTTCCCGGTCGCGTAGCACTTCCAGTTCGGAACGGTCAACGGCGGGAGACAGCTCCGCGAGGTGCCGCCGATGCCGTCGTCGATGAGTCGTTGCAGGTTGGGGAGCCGGCCCTCGTCGAGCCACTCCCGCAACATGGGCCAGTTCGCGCCGTCGAGTCCGATCACGATGGTAGTCATGGCAGTTGATGGAGTCCGTGTTTGACGATGTTCGTCGCGGTGTCTTTCGTGCGTTCGACCAGCAGTTCGACCACGTCGCCCGCCCACCGGTTGGGGTGTGACAGGACGCAGCCTCTGGAGACGCGATGGTCCCGGAACAGCGAGGCCAGTTCGTGGGTGGAGTCCGCCGAGACGCGCTTGTCGCCCTCGCCCATGGTGTGGTCCTTGATCTTCAGCGCGCCGTCGCGCCAGGTCCGGCCGGTGTCGGAGAAGTAGACCACGTCGTCGAAGTCCATCGAGAGGTACGCCTCCCCCAGCAGGTCGAACTCGGCGAAGCCGGCGTGCGCCCAGAGGTCGCGGTTGTCGTGCGGCGTCAGCGGGTTGCCGTGCATGCAGACCGTGTCGACCGAGACGAGGCTGCGCAGCATCGACAGGTTCCGGCCGAAGATGTCCCTCGCGAGCCGCGGGTCGCCGTCGGCACGGTCGACCGCCTCGTAGTGCAGGCCGACCTCGTGTCCGAGCGCCTCCAACCGCCGTATCAGGTCGGGCCGGAACACCTCGTCGGTGGTCCGCACGTAGTACGTCGACTGGATACCACGGTCCGCCTCCAGCTCCGCGAAGACGAGCGCGTTCGCCGGCTTGCGGTCGACGTCGTGGCGGTGGACGACGAAGGAGTCCGGCAGGCGGTCGCACTTCAGATACTCCCGCATCGTCAGGCTCTCATAGCCGCTGGCGTCGAGCGTATCCAGCAGCAGGCGGTACGCGTCGAACGTGAAGTCGGACGGCTGGTCGTGCACCACGGTCAGCCACCCCCCACGGTGTAGACGCTGTGGTCAGTGTCGGCGAGGTCGAGCGCCTGCCGACCGTCGACGACCGCGAGGCGGTCGAACGCCGTCCAGTCGAGGTCGTCGAACGCGTCGTGGTCGGTGACGAGGACCGCCCCGTCGAGGTCTCGGTCGTACAGCTCGTACGGGTCGAGCACCTCGTGGTCGAAGCCCGGGACGTGGTCGACGAGCGGGTCGACGCCCAGCACGGTCGCGCCCGCACTCCCGAGGCGGTCGGCGAGCGGCTTCGCCGGCGTCGCGCGCACCTCCGCCACGCCCGGCCGGTAGGTCAGGCCGAGGACGGCGACCGTCGCGTCCGCCGGTGACGTGCCGACCGCCCGGAGTTCGTCGAGCAGCCGGTCGGCGACGAACTCCGGCATCCGGTCGTTCACCGCACGCGCGGTCCGCAGCAGCGGTGCCTCGGGCTCGAACTGTCCCATGACGAAGTGCGGGTAGTACGGGATGCAGTGCCCGCCGACGCCAGCACCGGGCGTGTGGATGTCACAGAACGGCTGCGTGTTCGCCGTCTCGATGGCCTCCGTCACGTCGATGCCGAAGGCGTCCGCGAACTGCGCGAGTTCGTTCGCCAGCGCGATGTTCACGTCGCGGTAGAGCCCCTCGAACACCTTCACCGCCTCCGCGGTCGTGGCGTCGGTGACCGTGTGGACCCCCGCGTCGTTGATCTCCCGGTAGACGCGGCGGGCGAGCTCCGTACTCGCCGGGTCGACGCCACCGACGACCTTCGGGTAGCTCCCGCGGATGTCCTCGATGGCCCGGCCGCTCATCGTCCGCTCCGGGCAGAACGCCAGCCCGAACTCGTCGGGAGCGAGGCCGCTCCCGGCCGCGAGCGCGGGCTGGACGCGGTCGACACAGGTTCTAGGCGGCACCGTACACTCGACGAACACCGCGTCGCCCGGTTCGAGCCCGGCTGCGACGTCCTCGATGACCGCGTCGAGCGCCCCCAGTTCGGGCTCGCCGTCGGTGACGAGCGTCGGGACCATCAGGACGTGGATGCTGGCTGTTGCCGCCGCCTGCTCGGCGTCGGTGGTCGCCGTGAGCGCACCTTGCTCGACGGTCTCCCCGACCAGTTCGGCCAGCCCGGGTTCGCCGACGACGTGACTCTCGCCCGCCTCGATGGCGGCGACGACACCCTCGTCGATGTCGACGCCGACGACGTTCCCCGTCTCCGCGGCGAAGACAGCCGCCAGCGGGAGCCCCATCTTCCCGAGCCCGTAGATCGCGACGGGGTACTCGCCGAGGCTGAACGCCCAGGGGAACGTGTTCTCGTCGGAGTCTGGCGGGTAGGGTGTCTGGGGGACCGTCTCGCTCACGGTTCGGCCACCTCCGTCCGCCCGAGGGCGCTCTCGATCCGTTGGGCCAGTTCCACTGCACGGAGTCCGTCCGCCGCCGTCACCTCCGGCTCGGTTCCCGCGCGGGCGGACCGTGCGAACGACCGGAGCTCGTGTTTCAGCGGCTCGCCGTTGTCGACGATGGGCCGCTCGACGACGCTCGCCGTCCGGTGCCGTACCCCAGACGACCCCGCGACGACCTCCGAGAGCGAGTGCCGGTACACCTCGACCGACTGCGCCAGGTAGTCGAGCGTGACGTAGCACTCGCCCGCCGTCAGCGTCAGCTCCCTGACCTTCTGCTGTGTCGCCCGGCTCGCGTCCACCGTCGCGACGGTCCCGTCCGCGAACCGGAGCTGTGCGGAGACGTGCTGGTCGGCGAGCGTGCCGACCGCCGAGACCTGCCGGACCTCGCTGTCGACGATGGAGGCCACGACGTCGAGGTCGTGGACCATCAGGTCGAGCATCACCGAGTCGCGACCACCGCCGCTCGGTGGCGGCCCGAGCCGACGGGCCGACATCGCCACCAGGTCGAGGTCGTCGACGAACGACTGAAGCGAGCGCACCGCGGGGTTGAACCGCTCTACGTGTCCGACCTGCAGGGTCACACCGGCAGCCGCCGCACGCGCCGCGAGGTCGCGCCCGGCCTCGACGTCGTGGACGAACGGTTTCTCGACCAGCACGTCGACGCCGGCGTCGATGCAGGCGCGAGCCGTCTCGACGTGGTACTGTGTTGGGACGGCGACGGAGACGATGTCGGCGCGCGCGAGCAACTCGGACTGTGGGAGGGCGGGCACGTCGTGTCGGTCCGCCACGGCCGCGGCCGTCCCCGAGTCGGCGTCGGTCACGCCGATGAGTGTCGTCTCCGGCAGCTCGTCGTACACCCGGGCGTGGTTGGCTCCCATGTTACCGACGCCGAGCACGCCCGCCGCGAGCGTCTCACTCACGGTAGAACCCCCTGACCGCCTCTGCGACGGCCCGGACCTCGCGGTCGTCGAGCGCGGGGTGGACCGGCAGCGAGAGCACCTCGTCGGCGAGACGGTCGGCGACGCGGCAGTCCGCATCGACCGCGCTGAACGACGGTTCACGGTGGACCGGTGTGGGGTAGTAGACGCCGGAGTCGACGCCGCGGCACTCGAGGTGGTCGGCGAGCGCCTCGCGCCGTTCGGTCAACACCGTGTACTGGTTGAACACGTGGCGTCGGTCGTCCGGCGTCCCTGGCGTCCGTATCGGCAGGCCCGCGAGGCGCTCGGTCAGCGTCTCCGCGTTCGCACGCCGCCGGTTGTTGAACTCGGGGAGTCGCCGGAGCTGTTCCAGGCCGATGCCCGCCGCGATGCTCGTCATCCGGAAGTTGTGCCCGGTCTCGACGAACCGGCCGGTGCCGTCGCGGCCGTGGTCGACGAACCGACGGATGCGGGCGGCGACCTCGTCGTCGTCCGTCGTCACCATCCCGCCCTCGCCGGTCGTCATGTTCTTCGACGGGTAGAAGCTGAAGCAGCCCGCGTCGCCTAGTGAGCCGACGAGTTCGCCGTCGATGCTCGCCCCGTGCGCCTGACAGGCGTCCTCGACGAGCGCGAAGTCGTACTCGGCCGCGAGCTCTCGGAGGCGTGGCATGTCTGCGGGCAGGCCGAACAGGTGGACGGGGACCAGGGCGTCCACGTCCTGTCGGCGGACGATCTTGGCGACCGCGTCCACGTCGATGGTGAACGTCGTCGGGTCGACGTCGACGAACACCGGCTCCGCCCCGACGTGTCTGATGGCGTTCGCCGTCGCAACGAACGTGAACGGCGACGTGACGACGGTGTCCCCGTCACCGACGCCACAGGCGACCAGCGCCGCGTGGAGTGCGGTCGTGCCGTTCGACGTGGCGACGGCGTGGTCGGTGCCGCAGTAGTCGGCGAAGCGGTCCTCGAACGAGCGAACCGTCGAGCCGTCGGCGAGCTGGCCGTCCGCCAGCACCGACGCGATACGGTCGTGTTCGGCGTCCCCGACGACCGGTTCGACGAGTTCTATCATGGCTCCGCGTTCCTCGTGTCGAGTTCGTCCGGAAGCGGTTCGAACGTCGCCGGGACACCGGTCGCGAGCGTCCGCGGCGGGACGTCGCGCGTGACGACGGCCCCGGCTGCGACGAACGAGCGTTCGCCGACGGTCAGCCCCGGGAGCACCGTCGCGTTCGCGCCGATGCTCACGTCGGCCTCGAGTTTCGGCCCGTCGAGTCCCACATCACGGCGGGTCGGGTACGGGTCGTTCGTCAACGTCGCGTTCGGACCGAGGAACACGCGCTTTCCGAGGCGGGAGTTGGTCGGGACGTACGCACCGGTCTGGAGGCTCGTACCCGAGCCGACCGCCGTGTGCCCGTCGACGACCGCTCTGGTGCCCACGGTCACGTGGTCGCCGAGCGTCGTTCCCTCCCGAACGAGCGCGTGATGACCGGTCTGGAGGTCATCGCCTGCGACCACGTCGGAGTAGATGACCGTCCCCGCCCGCACCCGCGGCGCGTGGCCGAGCGTCGGTGGCTCCCCGTCCGGTGGCGTCCCGAGCACGGCCGACGGGTCCACCCGCCCCTCCTCGCCGACGGCAGACAGCGTTCGCGACTCGTCGCTCATCGCCGTCCCCTCCGGTCACGTCGTCGGTTCCCCGCCGCATCGTGAACGATACTCTGTAGCATGGTGTTCGATCACCGGCATCTCTGCCGGAACTGGTTCGCTGGTCAGTTGGGCTACCCTTTGTTATGGTGTAGTTGCGACTTCGTCCCCGCCGTCTAACCGGAGTTATCGGGGCGTGTGCCGAGGGAGCTCACCTCCGTCAGGCGGTTTGTTCAGGGGGCCTCGGCAGCTCGTGTCCGACACCGACCGGTGCCCATCCACCCGGACCGCACTCCTCGCCTCGGCGTCGGTAGCGAACCGAGGCGGGAAAGGTCCGATAGTACCTGCATACTAACGGTACGTCCGCACAGCACCCGGCACATGGGTACTGTGGTACTGTCGGTCGACGCGGAGCTCGCGTGGGGCTTCCACGACAAGGTATCGCCCCCGATCGACCGCGTTGAGGCGGGTCGCGAGGGCTGGCGGGCACTGCTACGTGCGTTCGACGAACACGACCTCCCGGCGACCTGGGCCGTGGTGGGCCACCTGTTCTTGAGCGGCTGCAACGGTTCCCACCCGGACATCCCGGCACCGTCGGGCTGGTTCCTCGCGGAGCGGGAGGGAGAGCTGGCCGACCGGGAGCTGTTCTGTGCGCCCGAACTCGTCGGCGATATCGGTCGGGCGGACGCCGAGCACGACCTCGGCATCCACACCTTCTCGCACGTGCAGTTCGGGGCGCTCGAGACGACAGCTTCGCTGGCGCGCACCGAGATCGAGGTCGCGGTCGACGTCGCCCGACAGGCCGGCTTCGACCCCGTCTCGTTCGTGTTCCCCCGGAACGACGTGGGGCACCGCGACGAGCTGGCCGACTCGCCGATACGCTGCTATCGTGGGGTCCGCCCCGAGGGGGAGGGAGGTGGACTCGCCGGCCGTGGCGGGAAGCTGAGAGCGGCGGCGCTCGGCCCGGGGGCCCCGCCCCTCGTCGAACCGACCGTCGACGAGTACGGCCTCGTCGACATCCCCGCGTCGCTCTACCTGTACGGCTTCCAGGGCGTTGGTCGTCGGGTGGCGTCGCTCCTCCGGGAGGACCCCGTCGTGGGTGCCGTCCGGTCCGGACTCGAGGCGGCGGCCGAACGCGACGGCGTCCTCCACCTGTGGCTCCACCCGAACAACCTCGTCACCGAACGCGACCACCAACGAATCAGGCGGGTCTGCGAGCTCGTCGCCCGGTACCGGGACGAGGAAGGTGTCGATGTGGAGACGATGCGAACGGTCGCCAGCCGGACGCTCGCATCCCGAGCCGACACCGCCAGCAACGACCCGAAACCGACCGACCCACAGTCACCGTGAGTCGTGTTCGCTGAACGTCAGCGCCCAGTTCTCCGGTCGGCGGATGTCCAGCCCACCGACCCGCCACGCCTGTTCGCCGGCGTTCGCAAGGTCGTATGTGATCTGGCGGGACGGCGAGGCACCGAGTGAGAGCGGACGGCCGTCGTCGGGCAGGAAGCCGAACCGTCGCAGCAACGAGGGATCGATGGTTCCGCCGGCGACCGCGACGAGGTCGGAATCACTCACGTCCTCGACGACGGCCGCCAGCAGCGCCCGTGTGGCGTCTGTCGGCCTCGCGTCCCGGCCCAGCGGGACTGGCTCCATGAGGTTGGTCACTGTTCCACGCTCCGTCGTGGCGGTCCCCGCGATGACTGCTGCGAGCGCCTCCCCGTCCCGTTCGAGGATGTAGGTGTCGTACGACCAGCGCGGGTTGGCGAACCGCCAGCGGAAGAAGGCCTCGTCCCGGACCGCGTGGACCCGGCGCTCGGTCGACCGGGCCGCGAGCTCGGCGAGCCGCTCGGCCGGCGGCTCCTCGTACCGGACGACCGACCCGTCGGGGTCGACACGCCGGAGCGCCCGCTCGGCCGCACGCGCTGCCGAGATGAGCCGGCTGCCGGCCTGGGCGATGCTATCCGAACCCGGGATCGAGCCGGCGTCGAGCACGCTCTCGGGGTCGTGGACGCGGTAGTGCGTCACCAGCTCCTGGACGAACTCGCCGCCGACGGTGCGGTAGCCCGGCTCAGACAGCGAGTTCGGGAAGTTGAACGCGAACCGTGGCGGCTGTCCGCCGTAGTAGTCCATCGCGAAGGCCGTCGTCCGGGTGAACAGGCCGCGGCGACGGTGGTCCTCGTGGACGATGGTGTCACCGAAGCGCAGCGCCAGCGTCCGTCTCTCACCCGCCTGCATCCGGAACGGCACCTGCGGGCGCGCCGCGACGACGCCGTCACGTTCGTCCACAGCCACCACGACCGGAACGTGGGCGACGTACGGGTTCTCCTCGTACTTCCAGCGGAACCAGGCCTCCGTCGCCGGGCCCATCACCGAGCGGTAGAGCTCGAGGAACCCGTCCCTGTCCGCCGGCTCGAAGAATCTGATCGTGTAGTCGTCGCCCCCGGACTGACCGTCGCCCATCAGTCCGTGGCCGGGCCGTCAGACTCGACGAGCCGTCCGGCGACGTTCTCGGCCGTCGCATCGGCCTCGACCTCGGCGTGTGACTGGAACACCGGACAGTCCTCGGGGTGGTGGAACTCGAACCGGTCGTTGCAGATGTCCGCCCGCATCGGCGAGACGAACGAGCCCTGGATGGCGCAGTACGGCCGCTCGTGATCGAACTCGACATCTTCGTCGGCACGGCGGTACTCGAGGTACGGACACGGCATACTCCCCCCATCCGGAGGTGAACCCAATGTAATAGCACCGTTATCGGTCCTAAGGGTTTGCTTCGACCACGGCGTCGTCATCGACCGACCCCTCGGGCCTCAAACGAGCCGTTCGACCCCGTTAGCAGGTGTATGCGGTCGTGGTGGGCCACGTACGGACCACATAACGAGAACGTACTCCCGGTAAGCTGGTCGTGATGAAACAGACCGTTCAGGACCGAGGAGCCGCGACCCGCGGCGGTGCCCGGACGTGACCGACGACCTGGACGTCCGGGTCGTCGACAGCGTCCACGACGTCAACGAGAACCAGTGGAACAACCTCGTCGAGCAGTCCGACCTCGGCTCCGTCTTCCACCGACACGGGTGGCTCGCCCTGGTCGAGGAGTACGTCCCCGAGTCACGGCCGCTGCACGTCGTCGTCTCGAAGAAGGGCAACCCGGTCGGTGTGCTCCCGAACTTCGCCGGGCCGATCTACCTCCCGACGGCGACACGGTTCGGGAACCGGCTCCCGCTCCGGGAGCTCGTCAGCATCGACCCGGGGTTCGGTGGGCCGGTGGTCTCGACGGACGAGCGGGACTGTCTCGAACTCCTGTTCGACGCCCTCGCCGACGAGACCGGCATCGGAACCCTCTACCACGCGATCAGGACCAACGACCTCGGCTACGTTCGCTACGGCAAGTGGCTCGCGAGACGAGGCTACGAGCCCACCCTGGTGAACTGCCGGTTCCGTATCCCGCTCGACGACGACTGGCCCACCCTCAAGGCGGAGATGCAGAGCGGGCGGCGTCGAGCACTCAGGCAGGCCGACGAGGACGGCGTCGAGGTCGTCGAACGCTCGCTCGACCGGTCGACCGCGACGGATCTGTACGACGATTACGTCGCGAACGTCGAACGGGTCGGTGGCGTCCCCTACGAACAACCCTTCTTCGAGGCGCTGCTGACCGAGTTCTCCGACCGGGTCCGGGTGTTCACCGCCGTCCACGACGGCGAACCGGTCGGCTCCTACGTCGACATCCTCGACGACGAACAGGAGACCGTCCACTTCTACTTCTCCGCAATCCCCGACGAGGACTGCTTCTCGCACCACCCCTCCGAGGTACTGCACCGCCGGGGGATCAGGTGGGCTCTCGACCACGGCTACCGCTACTACGACTTCGGCGCGACCGGTGCGCACTTCGACGAGACAGTGTTCCGGTACAAGTCCCGCTACGGCGGCGAGGCCGTCCCGACGCTCCAGTGGCGGAAGGGCCACTCGCGGGTCGGCTGGCCGGCGTTCAAGCTCGGCCGGAACGTCTACCAGAAGGCGACGTACTGAGTTCCCGGGTGGCCTGTTGGGTCGGACCGAGTGAGTGATGAGCGAGCGACGAGGGCGGCCCCGTCCGGTCGACAGGATCTATTCTGACTTTCCCCGCCATAACTGCTGTCCGGCGGGGCTGCGTCCCACATACACGAATCGGTCGAGCGGGGTCGAACGCCGTGTCCCTCCCGGCGGTTTCCCTTGAGTTGTAGGGAGACGAACTATGTACGTCGCCGAGAAGTATCTGGAGGAGCAGGCGGAGTAACGACCACGATCATCTGGACACATGACAGACATATACGAAGAACCCAGGACGTCAGAGACTAGCTCGAATCGGGAGTTCGTTCATCACGACTGGCGCGAAGCGGGAACGGCGACGGGCGGTGTGATCGACGCCATCGTCGCGGTCACCGGAACCCCAGCCACCGAACTGGACCCGCTCCACGAGACCATCGATCCGGACGCACTGGACCGCATCCTCGGCGCAGGGTCCGGGAGCCCCGCCCGACGTTCGAACATCGCCGTCTCGTTCTCCCACGAGAGCTGTGACGTCACCGTCAGAGCCGACGGACAGGTAACCGTGAGGCTCCAGACGGACGGTCTATAGGGCTACGACTCGGCATTCAGTTCAGTCCCGTTTCGGAGTCGAAGAGAGCTGTGAGTAGATTCCGCTCGGCCGCGTGAATGTGCTCGGAGAAGGTCGCGGAACTGATCTCGAGGTCATCGGCAACCCCCTTTCCGCTGCACTCGCGGGGCCACTCGTAGTAGCCGGCGTCGTACGCGGTTCGGAGGACCTCCTGCTGTCGTTCCGTGAGATGGGTGTCGAGAACCTGGCCGAGCGTCGAGCCAGTGAACATCGGCGTGAAGGAGTCACGATGCTGTTTCGAAACGAGCGCCGCGTCCGGGTTCGCATCGAGGAACGAATCGATGACGGACGAAGCCTCGTACTGTGGCGGGATCTCCGCGACGATGCGACCCTCCCCGTTCAAGGAGATCGCTTGACGGGGGAGTGCACCCAGCTCTGCGAGGGTGAACGCCGGACAGTCTCCTGACGCGAGGAACTCGAACAGGCCGCCGAGTTCGTACTCCCGCAGGAGGTGGACTTCGAGGGTCTCGTACGACCCGGCGATCTCCTGGACCTGCTCGGACTCGATCCCGGTTATGCTGAAGAACTCGGCGTACCCATCCTCACCCCGTGGGACCATGTCGGCGAGCTCGATGATGCAGTCCTGACCCGCCGTCGCGGAGACGAACGGATACGCCGGGTCCTCGATCGAGAACTCGACCTCGACGACCGATTCCCCCGAGGCATGTGAGTCACTCTCTGTCATTCCCGTACGAGCTGTTCTCGACACTGGAACTTGACTGTTCCGCGGGTCCCGGAACGACAGCTGGCGAGATCGCCACCGACCAGCTCCTCGATCCCCTCAGTTCATGCCGAGCATCTCGCGTGCCTCGTCCGGTGTCGCGAGGTCGCGCCCCATGTTGTCGACGATGTCGACGGTCCGGCGGACCAGCTGCTGGTTGCTCTCGGCCTGCGTCCCGCGCTCGTAGTAGAGGTTGTCCTCCATCCCGATGCGGACGTGGCCACCGAGGATGGTCGCGAACAGCGTGAGCGGGAGCTGGTGGCGGCCTGTCGCGAGGATGTTGAACTCCGAGTCCTCCGGGAGCGTGTCGACCAGCGCCTGCACGTGACGGGGGTGTGGCGGCGTGAACACCTGCCCGCCGAAGATGATGTTGATGTAGTACGGCGGGTCGAGGAACCCCTCGTCGATGAGCCGTTTGGCCTCCTGGAGCTGACCGCTGTTGAAGCACTCCAGCTCCGGCTTGATGCCCTTGTCCTGCATCTCGATGGCGAGCTGCTCGATGTTGTGGCGTGTGTGCTCGGTGATGATGTGCTGGTCGCGCTTGAACGGCCCGAGGTCGAGCGACGCCATCTCCGGGTGTGGGTCGGTCCGAATGCCCTGGATTCGTTCGGGCAGGGTCGCCTGTCCACCTGTCGTGTTCTGGATGACGATGTCGTCACACCGCTCCCGGATGGCGTCGTTGACCGCCTGGAGCCGGCTTGCATCGTTCTCGCCGTGCTCGTCGCGACCGTGGACGTGGACGATGGCCGCACCGAGTCGTTCGCACTCGGCGACCTGCCGGGCGATCTCCTCTGGTTGCTCCGGGAGGTTCGGGTTCGCGTCCTTCCCGTGGACCCCTCCGGTGGTCGCGACGGTGAGGACGAGTTTCTTCCCGGACAGATACTCCTCGTAGGTCATGCTGACCGGCTTCGAGGGGACGGCCCGGTTTTGTATTGTGCCGGGTACCGGTCGGCCCCGATGGTAGCCGGTTCCTGAACGAGTACGAGTCGAGTGAGGACCCGGAACTCAAATCGGGGTGTGGATCAGCTCTGGAGGGTATCAGCGGTGGAGGTCGCGTCAGCAGGGAGCCGAGGAACACAGGTGAGGCCGACGGCCTGCTGTGCACAGGCCCGAGGCCCGCGATGCCGTCAGGCCATCTCGTCGAGGTCGACGAGGTCGTCCTCGCCGACGACCATGAAGGCGTCGTCGTGGAGCATGTCCTCGTCTTCGGGCAGCAGCAGCAGCCGTTCGTACTGCTCGGCCTTCACCACGCTGATGGAGAGGTACTCGTACTCGAGGTCGGTCTCGGGATTGGGGTTCGGTGCCGCGTCCTCCCACTGCTGCTCGAGGTCGGTCATCGCGACCCACCCCCGAAGCAGCGGTCGACGTGGGTCCCGACCGGATCCTCCGTGACCGGGTCCGCCCGGTGCTGGCCCTCGTCCGTCGGGCCGTTCGGAGGTCGCAGTTCCGGTCTACGGTCCTGCATCTCAGACCCCCTGGAGCGTGATGTCGGCGTTGCCGTCGATGGTCACCTCGACGACAGACCCGGAGTAGCGGTAGACGTCCGTGCCGTCGTGGACCAGTCCGATGACCTTGCCGTCGCGTGCGACGTCCTCGAACCGGTCGAACAGCCCGCCCTCGGAACTGTCGGCGTTGTCCTTGACGACGTCGCCGGAGACGGTGACCGTGTACGCCGTCACGCTGTCCGCGTCGGTGCTGTTGATCACCAGCTCGTTGGGGAGTTCCTCCTCGTCGCTGGAGCCGTCGTCGGTCGAACCGTCGTCCTTCGAATCGTCGTTCGAGCTCCCACCGTCGTCCGTGCTGCCATCGTCGCTGGAGCCGTCGTCCGTGGTGCCACCGTCGCTGGAACCGTCGTCCGTGCTGCCATCGTCGCTGGAGCCGTCGTCCGTGCTGCCACCGTCGCTGGAACCGTCGTCCGTGCTGCCATCGCCGCTGGAACCGTCGTCCGTGCTACCGTCGTTCGAGCTCCCATCGGACGAGGAGTCGTCCGAGTCGCCGTCGCCGGCGGTCCCGCCGACGAGCGCCTCGAACGTGGTCGACTCACCGTCGATGGCGACCGAGACGTCGTACTCGCTCGGGAACTCGTAGTCGACGGCCTCCCCGGTGAAGATGTACGAGTCGACGGCGTCGGGGTCGAGTCCGACGCTCACCACCGTGGTCGTCCCGTCGTCGTTCTCGACGATGCGGTCCGTGTCGGTCTCGGACTCGGGCCCGTACTCGGCGTCACCGGAGACCGTGACGGAGAGCTCCTGGACGTCGTTCGGGTTGTCGGGCGACGCGTGGACGCGAAGCTCGTGCTCCTCGTCGGTGTCGCTCGACTGGTCCGTCTCCTCCTCCTCCTTCGTCGGCTCCTCGCCGACGAGCTCCGCGAACGTGGTGACCGTCCCGTTGAGCGAGACGTCGACCACGTACCCGTCCGGCAGGCTGTAGTCGACGACGTCGCCGTCGAAGAGGAACGAATCGAGCGCGTCCGGATCGAGGCCGACGCTCGTCATCGTGGTCGTGCCGTCGTCGTTCGCGGTGATCCGGTCGGTATCGGCCTCGGCTTCCGAACCGTAGTCGGCGTCCCCGGAGACCGTCAGCGAGAGCTCGGGCACGTCGTCGTCGTTGTCGGGGGAGGCGTGCAGGACGACGTTGTTCTCGTAGTCGTCGGGCGTGCTCGTCGGCTCCTCCGTGCCGGATGACGGTTCGCTCGCGCCTGCGTCGATGGGTGCGCCGAGGAACTCCTCGAAGTCGGTCCGGGGCGGTGTCGCGCCGTCGCCGCGTGTCACGTCCGCCTCGTCGACGCCCTCCATCTCGAGGTTGCCGCCGCCGGAGATGTGGACGTTCTCGGCGGTCCAGCTCGCGTCGTCGCTCTTGTTCCGGACGACCGGCTGGCCCGTCTCGTTCAGGACGCGGCAGTTCCGCAACACACCCGTCGTCTCGGAGGCGCGGAGCTCGACCGGCGAGCCCGCACCGGAGACGTTGCGGTAGACGAAGTCACAGTTCTCGAGGACGTGGTCGCCGGGTTCGCGGAGGCGGATACCACGTGCGTTCGCGGAGTTCGCTCCGTCGGTCGGGATCTCGCCGTCGACGATGATCAGCGAGTTGTACACCTCGCCGTCGCCGAATCCCATGCGGATGCCGGCGATGTTGTTGTTGTGCGAGACGCAGTTCTCGTAGACGACGCGCCCGTTGTCGGTGTACGCGCCGTTGTTGCCGAAGCCCTGCCAGTAGCAGTTCCGGACGAACGCCACGCCGGCGTGCTCGCTGTCGGCGTAGAGGAAGCGGTCTTCCTCCTGGCTCGCTCCGTCGGGAGCGCGGATGTGCTCGAACCTGAGGGTGCCACCGTCGCCGACGGCGAAGGTAATGCCGGCCTTCGGCTCCGGGTTCGCGCCGCTGAAGGTCACGTTCCGGAACATGACCGTCCCGCTGCTGTGTGCGAATTCGCCGCCCAGGGTATCGTTCACGTTGAAAACGACGTCGCCGATCTCGCCATCGCCGACGAGCGCGGCGTCACCATCGGACGGGCCGGACAGCGTGCCGTTCCACTCGTACTCGCCCGGCGGGATGTGGACCTCGTTACCGCTCACGAAGTGCTCGTCGATGTACGGGTCGATCTCGTCACCCGACGAGAGCCCCTCCGTACCGAGGTCGACGACCGTCCCGAACTCGCCGTTAGGAGCCGCCGAAGCAGCCGAGCTGACCGCCCCGAGTGTGGCGGCAGAAACGGCAGCCGTCCCCAGGAAACGGAGCGTTTCACGCCTGCTTACTCCACCAGTCTGTTCGTCATCGTTGGCCTTGTCAGGTGCCATGGACCAGTAGCCCGGGACTACCCCATTAGTAATTTTCACCAACTCACATCCGAACAGTACCCGACTGCAACCGGAATACGACGTTTGGAGATGAACTACCGACCAGCTACCGACGGATCAGTGTTGCTTGCGGACCGCCGATCACGGATATTTCGAGGTCCGCGAAATTGGGGGTTTCTACGAGTAACCACAGTGTACGGCCACCGAGGCGGCTCTCTCGGGGCCAAAAACGGTGTCCTACTGCCGTGTAGCGGCCTTCTACCTCCGATTTGGTACTGGCTACCGAGCCGTCGTGACGCCCACGCAGCAGGTTCTGGACGGGCCAGCGCGAACCCGATTGTACTGTCCCCGGACACCGCACATCGCTGTCTTCGACTGCAGGGCGGCGTTCGCTCCCGCGCGGCGGGGGCGACCGAGCCAGTCCGACCCCTCTCCCGGCGGTCCCCGAAAAGAGCCGGTCGCCCTCGACAGTCCAGTTTCGGCTACCGCGGGGCCGTCCCCGACATGTGGCTGTATAACAAAGGGTCGAGGTATGCTCTCAGCGTTCACATGGCTCCCGAGTCGGATACTGGTGTCGAGACACTCCTCGTCGGCATCGACGCCGCCTGCCCACGTGTCCTCGACGAGCTCTTCGAAGCGGACGTGACGCCGAACCTGGAAGCGTTCTTCGATGCGGGCGCGAGTGGGCCGCTCGCCTCGCAGCTTCCACCCTGGACTCCCAGTGCCTGGCCGTCGATCTACACCGGAGTGAACCCCGGTAAGCACGGCGTATTCGGCTTCCTTCGCTTCCGGGGATACGAGTGGGACGTCGTCGACTACGAGGACGTTCGCGAGTTCTCCATCTGGGAACTGCTCGGAGAACAGGGGAAACAGAGCGTCGTCGTCAACGTCCCGGTGACCGGGCCACCTCGATCGTTCCCGGGTGCGCTCGTACCGGGGTACGTGGCCCCTGAAGACCCGGTCTGTCATCCGGACGGGCTGCTCGACGACCTTCGCGACGAGGTCCCGGACTACCGGGTCTACCCACCGGACGCCGACAGTCGAGACGAGCAGCTCCGACACTACCGCGACTGCATCTCGTCCCGTGTCGAGGCCTTCGACTACCTCGTCGACCGGTTCGCTCCGGACTTCGGCTTCGTCCAGTTCCAGGTGTGCGACACCGTCTTCCACCAGTATCCAGGGGACTGGGACGCCGTCGAATCGGTGTACGGGGCGGTCGACGAGGCCTTCGGGCGTCTCCTCGACGACCACGACCCCGAGACCGTCCTGGTCGCGAGTGACCACGGCATCGGCGAGTACGCCGGCTACGAGTTCCGCGTGAACGAGTACCTCGCCGACCGGGGCTACGTCGAGACGACGCGTGATGGCTCCGGGATGCCCTCCTGGTCCAGCATCGCCCGTCAGCGGTTCCACGACGACGATGATGTGGGCAGCGTGACCAACGCCGTCGAGCAGGCGGCCCGGCGGGCGATCGCGACCGCAGCCCGTGCAGGCGTCACAGCCGACCGCGTCTACCGGTATCTCGACTGGGTGGGACTCGCCGAGCCCGTCGCAGAGCGGCTCGATCCGGAGTTCGTGCGGGCTGGCACCCGCCGGGTCGACTTCGGCGAATCGATAGCGTTCATGCGCGACCGGATCGAACTCGGGGTCCGCCTGAACGTCATCGGCCGAGAACCCGACGGTGTCGTTCCACCCGACGACTACGATTCGGTCCGGACCGAACTCGTCGATGCACTGGAGCGGGCACAGACGCCAGCCGGGAACCAGGTGTTCGAACGGGTACTTCCACGCGAAGCGGTCTTCCACGGCCCCTACGTCGACGAGGCACCAGATCTGATCGTCGTTCCCGCCGGGTTCGATCAGTTCCTCTCAGCCTCCCTCAGGGGCGACACGTTCGCCGAGCCGACCGAGTCCTGGAACCACAAACCGACCGGCTCGGTCGCCATCGCCGGTCCGAACGTCGACCAGGAACAGTCGGTTCGGGATGCCGGTGTGCTCGACATCGCCCCGACCATCTGTTCGTCCGTCGGTGTCCCCGTCCCGAACCGGATGGACGGGGAGGCACTCACCGTCGTCCCGACCCCAGCCCGTGAACAGTACCCGCCGTATCCCCACGGTGGCGGCGGCGAGGCGAGACGACGGCTACCAGTCGATGGGACCGACCCCGAACCGATAGGGGAGATAGAATGAGCTACGACTGCGAGGAACTCGATCCGACCGACCGAGACCAGTGGAACGAACTCGTCGAAACAGCACCACAGGGGACCCCCTTCCACCTGTTCGAGAGCCTCGAGGTGCTCGCGCGCGAATCCGGGACGGAGCTCCACCCACTGCTGGTTCGGAAGGGGCAGGAGCCGATCGGACTGTTCCCCATCTTCGACCGCCGGGTCGGCCCCGTCCGGGTCGCGTTCTCGCCCCCGCCAGATCTGAAGGTCGAGTACCTGGGCCCGGTGCTCCTCGAGCGGCAGGCGTTGAAGCCACGCCGTCGCGAGAAACGACTCTCACGGCTCGTCGAGACCAGCCTCGACTGGGTCGACGACGAGATAGACCCGCGGTTCGTGCACGCCAGAACCGGCGCACGGTTCGACGACCCCAGACCGTTCATCTGGCGTGACTGGGAGGTCGTCCCGAGGCACACCTACGTCGTGGATCTCACCCGAGATCTCGACGACCTGTTCATGGACTTCAGTTCCGACGCACGGTCGAACGTCCGTGAGGCCGAGGAGTACGACGTCGTCGTCAGGCAGGGCGACAGGGAGCACATCGAGCCGATCATCGATCTGATGCGTCGTCGACACGAAGCGCAGGACCTGACGTATCCCCTTGAGGCCGCGACCGTCGAGTCCTTGTACGACGAACTTCCCGACGGTGTGCTCCAGCCGTACGTCTGTGAGTTAGAGGGCTCGTTCGTCGGTGGCCAGCTGGCGCTGGAACTCGGCGAGGACCATCTCGTCTGGATCGGTACCAGCGAACGCGATGCACCCATCGACCCGAACGACCTGATGGACTGGCACGCGATCCAGGATGCCGCCGAACGGGGCCTGAAACGGTACGATTTCGTCGGCGCGAACAACGAACGGATCACCGGCTACAAGGCGAAGTTCGCCCCCGAACTCGAGCGCTACTACCGACTCGAACGGTCCACATTACCGACTCGTACGGCGGCCAGAGCGTACAAGCGCATCTCCTAAACACCCACCGCAGTTGCCTTTTCAGCTCCAGCAACGGACGATGAGCAGCCCGTTGTGCGTCGCTGCGGCGGTCGCTGTCACCGTCGGGAACCCGTATCCCACGACCCGCACCAGTGTGGCTGGCCTATCGTGACGACGACAGAGCAGTACGCCGGTCTCCGTGGCGACCGTCACCAGCAGTACACTGGCGACCGAGAACCAGACCAACGCGGGGAGGACCCCGACGGCCTCGAACCCCGCACGTACGACCGGGTTCAGCTCCTCGATGCGCTCGAAGAACGAGAGACCGACGAACGTCGTTCCGGCGTCGAGTGACTTCGCGACCGTCACCGATGCGATCCCCAGGCCAGCGGTCGGTCGTCGTATCTCGGGCGTGGAGGGTGCAGTTTCCATTCGGCCATCCGGATGGGAGCAGACCCCTTCGTTAGCTGGAACGTTCTGATAGTATCGACTTACCGGGCGTGAATGCACCACGACCGACCATTCGCCCTCCCACAGGCGGCTCTCCCCCGCTGACGGCGGATATGTGCTCCCTTCCCGTTCCGTAGCGAGTTTGTAACAAAATACCCTGATACTGTGCACTCTCACCGTATGTCGCGCAGCCCAGGGACGGACAGTCAGAATCGCCACGAGTTAGGCGACTGTCCACACTGTGGGACGCGACTAGGACGGGGGGATGTGCTAATCAGCTACACCGAAGGCGACCAACAGCGCCACTGGGCCGACTGTCCGAACTGTCGTGAGATAGTCCACCCACAGGGAGTGCGGGAGTGAATCGGAGCCGCGCAACGGGGGCAGGCGAACCATCGGCGGGCCGAATCGTTGGCGCGCTTCCGGGGCGATACTGATCACCGTCCCCGGCGGGCAACTTCGGCGACCCGAGTCCAAGGGGCGGCTCGTGTCGGGTCCACATCTCGTCGTGGTTCCATACCCCGTAGCGACGGCCTATCGCGACTCTCCGTCCCGCTCCCCACGTCACTCCGACTGTCGGCGACACCGGGGAGCCGGGGACGAGACAGACGCCTCTCGCCCGGACGGGACTCACCCCGTGAGGAGCCGTCGACCCAGTGTGGCACCACGACCATCGAACGGCCGCCAACCCGTGCAAACCCGAACCCACCAATGACAAGCCAATTCGACACCCACCTCGACAACAGCTCACTCACCGTCGAGCTGTTCGTCTGTGCATCGATGTACGGAACGTACGAGAAACAGAACGACGTCATCCAGCGGATCGAGCGACTCGCCGACCGGGGCGTCGTCGACGAGTTCGAACGGCACACCTGGACACGTCGACTGTCACCCGCTGCAGAAGACACCTGGTGTGAGTTCGCTCGCGAGAAATACGCGGAGTTCACCAGGTGGGCAGAGCTGTCCGATCGGACGCTCGAACCCGCGTTCACGAGGCGGTCGATCACCAACGAGTTCGTCGGAGAGCACTACGAAGTCATCCAGTTCCCGATACTCTCGATCGCGATCTACGCGGACGACAGACTGGTCCGACTCTCACCGTCCGTCGACGGTGACGGTGTGGCCTACACCATCGAGGACTCGCTGTCCGAACTCGAACGGCTGGCAGAACAGCCGGTCCACCAGCCTCAACACGTTCCCGAACCGTAGTCACGCGAGCCCGAACAGTAGCCGCGGACCGTCGCCGGGCCACGGACCGTCGACGGACACCCACCACCGTTTCAGCAATTATCGTCGTGGTATCGGTTCGACCAGCCTGGCGTCGACCGTACCAGTGGTTCGTGCCAGACGCCGGTCGGGCCAGTCACGAACCGGGACAGTGTCCGGATCGATGCGGTCCATACTTCTCGAGCACTCCTGCGAGTCGGTGGGCCGTTCACCTCGTGAGGAAGCGCAGTGGCTGGAAGACGTACGGGAGTGTCGTTAACCAACAGAGCAGATGTTGGTTAAGGAACTTTGCTCAAGGGCGTCGCACCGCGCTCGCCCATCGACCGGCAATGAATCACGTCACAGGCAGAGGCCGACGGATCCCGTCTACCCTCCCACCACACCCCCACCACCGTTTCAGGAATTTCACTAGTAATCGGAGACTACCCAGCCGGTGGGGGACACCCACCACCGTTTCGAGAATTCGCACGCCAGTCCCCGTCCCGGTGGGCGGCCATCCCTCGGAGTAGTAATCGGATACGATTGCCAGTTGGGTCGAGCGACTCTCCCCCCGTGTCAGTTGGACGATCCCATAGTCGGGACACCCCACCACTGTTTCAGGAATTCTCGCCGCGCCTGCAGTCGGGACGGGTAATCCACCCATACCGATATCGATCGACCGACCCTCCAGTAAGACGGGACGCCCCCACCACCGTTTCAGGAATTCGAGACGGGGACACTGGTCGATTCCACTGTGCAGTTTCTCGGTCCGGGGAGAAGGGTGTTCGCGTCGGTCACGTCCATCGACGACCGACACACACCACTGTTTCAGCAATTCAGCTAGACGAGAGATCGGTGGTCGAACACAGACTGATGGTCGAACATAGACTGGTGGTCGAACACAGACTGGTAGTCGAACACAGCCACGTACCCGGGACACCCACACCACCGTTTCGGCAATTCACCGGTGAAACTCTCCCCAGGAACCGAGTCGGTACAGAGAGACGCGAGATGGGGCACGGCGTCGAACGACCAGCTGTCGCGATCCAGATGGGGAAGTTCGGGGAGCGAAGCTGACGAACGGACGGGTGGAAGGACGGATAGACGGTGGCCGCCGGGCGAGAGGACGGTTTCGAACAACTCTCGGTGTCTGGTCGATCAGTACCGCACACCCACACCACCGTTTCAGCAATTCGTCGCAACAGAGACCGGGGGTCGGGTCTGCAGAGACACCGTCGAGTTGGATAGCCAACACGAATGAGACGGGAACTGTGATAAACAAAAAATTATCTCGGGTCCTCTCCTCGCTAAACAGTTTCTCGACGGCTTCTACTTCCACCCTTACTACTACTAACCGTTAACGTTATAAATAATAATATAAGGGGATGGACGACGTTCGTGGACAGAACGGCTATCTTTACCCATTGAAACGCCCGAGTTCCAGCCCTACCCGGCTCGAGGGACGGTTCTCCCCCCTCCCCACCTTCTCCGGCGAATTCCCGAAACGGTGGTGTGGGTGTGGTGGGTCCGCGACCAAATTCCAGACGTTCTCGACATTCCTGAAAGCAGGGCTTTAAGTAACCGGCGCGTGTGTTCACTGCGTAATGACCCAGTTCTCCGAGACCTCGCCGATCTTCAAACGTGAGGAGGTCCTCCGAGAGGAGCACTATCCGGACGAACTCCCGGAACGGAAGGGGGAGATGGACGACCTGCACATGTCTCTCGCACCTGCAGCCCGGGGTGTCGGAGCGAACAACGTCTTCTTGCACGGGAAAGCTGGACAGGGAAAGACGGCCGCAGCACAGGCGAAGCTCTCGGAGCTCCAGCAGCACGCCGAGGAGGAGTCAGACCACCTCAACCTCACTACGGCCTACGTCTCGTGTGAGTCGCACGACCTCTCGACCTCCTACAAGGCCGCGTCCCGGATCTACCAGGAGCTCACCGGTGAGACGAGACCGACTGGCTACGCCACGGACGTCGTGATGGACATGATGTTCGAGGCGATGAACGATATCGGCGGCACGATCATCATCGTCCTTGACGAGATCGACACGCTCGGTGACGACGACAGAATCCTCTACAGCCTCCCCAGAGCACGGGCGCAGGGATACGTCGACGATCACGTGTTCCCGAGCATCATCGGTATCAGCAACGACCTCCAGTGGCGGGACAACCTCAGTCCGAAGGTCAAGAGCTCGCTGTACGACGACTCCGTGCTGTTCTCGCCGTACGACGCGACGCAGCTCCAGCAGATCCTCCGTCGACGGGCTGCCAAAGCGTTCCGCGATACGGAACTCGTTCCCGTCGAGGGGGCGACGAGCACGGGAGACACCGACCGAGACAGCGGGTCGACGAATTCGTCGACAACGTCACCGACCGGGACGGCAGGTAGTGAACCAGAGGAACAGCGGACTCACGACGAGGCGGCCGTCGATGGAACGACGGAACCGGTTGGTCCGGAGATCGAGGAACCGGCAGGGGACCAGCCGACCGGTCCGTCGGATGGGACACCTGTGGACGGGACACCTGTGGATGGAACACCGGTACAGGTCGACAACTCGGGGAAGGAGTACATCTTCCGGAGCGAGATACTCACCGACGACGTCATCCCGCTCATCGCCGCGCTGTCCGCACAGGACACCGGGGACGCTCGGCAGGCGATCAAGTACCTCCGGAAGGCGGGCGAGCTGGCCGACAAGAGCGACGAGACGATGGTGACCGCCGAGCACGCTCGGGAGGCCCAGGCGCTCGTCGAGCGGGAGGCAGTCGTCGAGGCGATGCGGGAGATGACGACGCAGGCGCACCTGGCGCTCGCGGCCCTCACCGCACTCGAACTCTCCGGCGACGCCCCCGTCCGTGCGAAACCCATCTACGGGGTGTACAAGAGCATCGCGTCGGAGGTCGACGCCGACAAGCTCGGGCAGCGCCGGTTCAAGGACCACCTTCGCGAGCTGGATATGCAGGGTATCGCTGACGGGGAGAAGGTCGCCGCCGGTTCGATCGGCGGTCCCGCCTGGCAGTACCAGCTCCAGGTGGATACGGAGATCGCCGTCGAGGTGCTGAAGGACACGACGCGTGTGGCGAACATCAACTTCAAGACCATCGGGGACGACCGTTCGCTCCCCTGAACTGTCGACCCAGCTGGTGTCGACTCGAAGGTGTCCGCCGCGACACACCACCGTTTCGAGAATTGGGGGAGCCAGCGTCCCCGGATTCGAGAGCCAACACGGTTCCAGGAACGGTAGGGGTTCTCGCTGCTGGACTCTCGGTTTGCAGGCTCGCCACTTCCATGGAGGGGGAATCGGCATCGGTATTTAACCCGGTGTACGTGGAACCGACAGACGAGAACGATGTACGACACGCTCCTCGTTCCGACGGACGGTAGCGACCACGCTCTGCGCGCAGCGGAGCACGCCCGATATCTGGCCGAACTGTTCGACGCGACGGTTCACGTCGTCTCGGTCGTCGACGAGACGGAAGTTACCGGGGCGTACGACCTGGCCGCAGATGATGAGGGAGCCGAGACCCCACCCGAAACCAATGCGGAGGCTGCAATCGATACCGTGGTAGGACTGATGGACGGGTCGGTCGATATCCAGCGGGAGGTGCTTCGGGGGACACCGGCCGAGGCGATCCTCGGGTACGCCGACGACCACGGGATAGAGCTCCTCGCGATGGGGACGCACGGTCGGACCGGCGTCCACAGGTACATCACCGGCAGCGTGACCGAATCGGTCGTGCGCCACGCGCGATCACCGGTACTCACTGTGCGTTCGGTCGAGGAGAGCCGTGTCGAGGGCTCGTACGACGAGGTGTTGCTTCCGACCGACGGCAGCTCGGAGGCCGGCGGTGCGGTCGAACACGGACTCGCGATCGCGAAGCAGGCCGACGCTCGAGTACACGTGGTGAACGTCGTCGACGTCGCCGGCCTCGGTGCGAGTCCGGAGTACACCATGCCGACGAGCGTGCTGGAGAACCTGGAGTCCGGCGGCGAATCGGAAACCGAGGCGATCGCGGAGCGAGCGAGGGACGCAGGGCTCGAGGCGACGGCGACGGTGCGCCATGGCTCGCCGGCCAGGGAACTCCTCGAGTACGCGACGGAGTTCGACATCGACCTCGTCGCGATGGGAACCGCCGGGCGATCGGGAATCGGTCGGTTCCTCCTCGGAAGCACGACAGAACGGCTCATTCGGCACGCCGATGTCCCGGTCGTGGCGGTGAACAGCCATGAGTCCCCGAGTGAATGAGTCCCCGAGTGAGTGACCGAAATGGATCATGACTGCGACATTCGACGCCCCGTTCCAGTCACCGCCAATTAACCAACGAGTCGTAATGTTGGTTAAGACGGTGTTCGGCCGCTGCTGGGCTCCCTGCAGTCTCCCCTCCGTCCGCGCCAACTCCGGTAACCCCTACCCAGCCCCGACGAGCTCGTCCGCGACAGCGGACAGCGACTCGACCCGGAGGTCCGGGGACGGTCCGAACGGTTCCCAGGGTGTTCCCTGCCGGTCCACCCAGGCTGCCTGCATCCCGGCGTGAACGGCCCCGAAGACGTCGAACCAGCCGGCGGTAACGTGCAGGATCTCGTCGACGGGTGTCCCGGTCCGGTCGGCGGCGTGTCGGTACAGTGTGGCGTCCGGTTTGAACGTCGACACCTCGTCGGCACTGATGCTGTCGACGACCAGGTCGTCGATGGCCGCGTGCTCGACCATCGACTGGAGCATCGCGGGGTCGCCGTTCGAGAGCACGTACGTCGGGATACCGGCGTCGTGCAGCCGTTCGACGTTCTCGGGGACGTCCTCGAACACGTCGAGTTCGTGGTAGACCGCGAGGATCTCGTCCCGTTCGGCCGTCCCGAGCTCCACATCGTTCGCGAGGAGTGCGTACTCGAGTGCGTCCCGGAGGATGTCGTAGAACCGGACGTAGCCGTTGATCTGGTTCGCGACGAACGTGTACGCCAGCGACCGCGACCGCCACAGACGGGAGACGGGCTCCGGGTCCGGAACTCTGTCGGCCAGTGCCTCGGTTGCCGCCGTCACATCGACGAGAGTACCGTAGGAGTCGAACGTGACCGTCGTTACACGGGATGCTTCGAGCGACATACAGGGTAGCATGGCGGGAGAGTCGCATAGTTCCCAGGGTATCGTGCGACAAGCCGACCAGACCGGCCGGGGGTGGTTACCTTCCAGACACTCGAACAGTTACAAGCCAGGGGGTCGAGGGTTCGGGTATGTCCGACCCGTTCGTGATCGTTGGCGGCGACGCGGCAGGACTGAGTGCGGCCAGCAAACACAGGCGAGAGAACCCCGGCAGGGAGGTCATCGTCTTCGAGAAGGGGCGTTGGGTCTCCTACGCACAGTGCGGCATGCCGTACTACGTGAAGGGTGAAGTCGAGTCGCTGATGGACATGTTGTCGTTGACCCCGGAGAAGGCGGCCGAGCGGGGCATCGACCTCCGGCGGGAACACGAGGTCGTCGGCGTGGACACCGACGCGAGCACCGTCACCGTCGATGGTCCAGACGGGCGGTTCGAACAACCATACGGTGAGCTGCTGGTCGCGACCGGTGCGCGTGCCGTCTCCGACCCCATCGAGGGTGCCCGACTCGACGGTGCGTTCACCATCCACGGCATGGACAGCGCGGCGGCGGTCCGGGCCTTCCTCACCGACCCCGAGAACCCCGAGTTCGCGGAGCCGGACGTCCCGTACGTCGACACGGAGCTCGTGGAACGGTTCCTGTCGAGGGAGCCCCCGGAGACGGCCGCAATCGTCGGTGGCGGCTACGTCGGCGTGGAGATGGCGGAGGCGTTCGCCGCACACGAACTCGACGTCCACCTGTTCCAGCGACCGGACAGGCTCCTGGAACCGTTCGGGGAAGCCGTCGGGGACGAGGTGGCCGGGACGCTCCGGGAGAACGGAGTGAACCTGCATCTCGGCGAGGAGGTCGACCGGCTCGAATCCGACGGCGATGGGGCTGTCGGTACGGTCTGTTCGTCCGCGGGGACGGTCGACGCCGACCTGGTGGTCGTCGGCATCGGTATCCGTCCGAACAGTGAGCTCGTAGCCAACACGCCGGTGGACCTCGGGGAGTCAGGGGCCATCGCGACCGACAGGTACGGCGAGACCAGCGTCGATGGGGTGTACGCGGCGGGTGACTGTGCGGAGATGCGCCACACGGTCACGGGCAGTCCGGCGTGGGTGCCGCTCGGGCTGACGGCGAACCGGGCGGGGCGGGCGGTCGGCCAGACCGTCGCAGGCGACCCGACCCCGGTCGGGGCGATCGCGGGGACGGCGGTCGTGAAGGCCTTCGATATGGAGTGTGGCCGAACCGGCCTTGTCACCCACGAGCGCGCTCGAGAGGCGGGGTTCGTCCCCGTCTCGGAGACCGTGACTGCGGGTTCGCGCTCCGGCTACTACCCCGGTGGCTCCGAGACGACGGTCACCCTGACGGCCGACCGGGGGACCGGCAAGCTCCTCGGCGGGACCATCGCGGGGAAAGACCGGGCGGCGATCCGGATCGACATCGTCGCGACGGCACTGGAGAACGGGATGACCGTCGACGAGCTGGAGCGGACTGATCTCGCGTACGCACCACCGTTCAGCCCCGTCTGGGACCCCGTGCTCGTCGCGGCGAAGGTACTGAACGGAACACTCGAGGACTGACCTGCAGTTGCGAGATGGGACGGAGACGTCGCACTCCGGACGCCATCCAGGCGGGCGTCACTCCGTCGGTTCGGTCAGGTGTTCGAGTCCCCAGTCCCGCATCGAGACGATCACCGGCTCCAACGACGCGCCGTGTTCGGTCAGCGAGTACTGGACCCGGAACGGTTTCTCGCTGACGATCTCCCGGTCCACCAGTCCCTTCTCCTCGAGGTTCTCGAGGCTGTCGGAGAGCACCTTCGAGGAGATCCCGTCGACATCGTCCTGGAGCTCGTTGAACCCGCTCGGCCCGTGTTCGAGGAGCCGGTGGACGATGACCGGGTGCCACTTCCGTCCGATCAGCGAGGCGGTCGTGGTCACCGGACACCAGTCCTCGCCGGCACACCAGACCTCGAGTTCCTCGGTGGCGGTCGAGTCACCTGTCTCGTCGGTCATTGACGGTCCATCTCCGTGCTCGATATTAAAGGTGAGTAGAGGAAAGTGGATATCGGACCGAAACCATGCTGCCCTGCCACTTCCAGCCGACGTGCTCCCGGAGTGACTGGGTGGTACCGACACATGCGTGCTGTGCGCTATCTCGATGCTTACTCTCTAGTATTTGACCGTGAGAGGCGTATCTACCCCATGAACAGACGTAGCTTCCTCGGAGCCGGGGCGCTGGCGTTCGCGACGGGGGTCGCCGGCTGCACGACGTTCGAAATGCGAACCAGCGAGGCGACGATGGAGTCGATTCCAGCGGACGGCATCGAGCGGATCCGTATCAGCAACGCGGTCGGCGACGTGAGCGTCACCGGGGCGGACATCGACCACATCGAGTACCGCGCGGAGAAGCGCCTGCGCGGTGGCGAGAACGACTTCGAGCGACTCACCATCACGGCGGCCCGGTCCGACGACCTGTGGGAACTGACCGGCGGCTACAGCGGCTCCGGGTCCGTGTTCGAGGACCGCGGGAGCATCACCCTCGACGTCAGGATGCCCCGCGACCTCGTCGTCGAGGCGGTCGACGTGGATGTCGGTCGTGTGACGCTCCGTGATACGACGGGCGACAGCGTCGTCCACGTCGGTGTCGGCAACATCGAAGCTCGACGCGTCGACGGGTTCCTCGACCTCTCGACCCAGACCGGAGACATCGAGGTGACGGACATCGCCGGGCTCGACCACGCGAGCACCGACATCGGCGACGTGCGGGTCGAGGTCCGTCGGCTCCGCAGGGACGTCGACGTGACGGCCGACATCGGTGAAGTCGAGGTGAGCATCCTTGGCGACCTGGATCTGGACCTCGACCTACGCGGGAGTTCTGTGAGGAGCGACATCGTCCTCGGCGACGAGATCCGCGAGGACGACCACATCACGGGGCGCTTGAACGCCGGTGGGCACCGCCTGCGGGTCCGGACGGACCTCGGGGAGGCGGGGATTCGAACGCTCTGAGACGGTATCTGAAGAATCCAAACCGTCGACCATCGACCGAGGCCACCGCCCGTATCTCCTCCCGCGGCGGCATGGCGATAGATCCCGAGTCGCCGTTCGGTCGATCGCCCGCAATGATTCCTGCCTCGCCCGACTGCCCCGACGACTTGAACTGTCGTTCGGTCCCGGTGGGGTCACTCGAGCGTCGGGAACAGTGCCGCAACGTCCGGCCGCTCGTCGAGGAGTTCGTACGCGCCGTCCGTGACCGCGACGTGACCGGCGGTCCGAAGGTGCTCGAGGTGGGCGTACGCCTCGCCGGGGCCGTGGAGGATGTGGATGCCCTCGAGGTCGCCGAACAGGTGGGCGCTCACGGTCCACGCGTCGGCGGGTCCGTGGGTCCGAAGGACGTCGACGACGCGGTCGGTCCGCTCGCGGTGGTGGGCAAGGATGTGGCGCGCCCGTTCCGCCGGCTCCTCGAGGGGCTGGCGATGCCCGGGATAGGCGACGTCGAACCCACCGTCGACGATACGGACGAGTGCGTCGAGGTAGTGCTGCAGTGCGTCCTCGTCCCTGACGTCCGCCCCGCCGACGTTCGGGGTGTACTTCGGGAGCAGTGCGTCACCGCTGAACAGGGCTCGCTCGTCGCCGTCGTCCAGCACGAACCCGGACTGCCCGACTGTGTGGCCCGGGAGGTGCCAGACCTCGACCTCTCGGTCGCCGACTGCGAACCGGTCACCGTCGTCGAACGGCTCGACCGATGCGTCCTCGTCCGACCAGAGGGCGTCGTCGGCGAGGCTCTCGTGGAGCTTCGCGGCCGCCGGTTCGGGCATCCCCCAGTGGTCGAACAGCGCCGAATGTCGGTCATCGAAGGCGGACAACGCGGTCGAATCGCGCTCGACGAGAGCGGCGTCCGCATTGTGGACGCGGACCACGGCGTCGCCGGCCGCCTGCACCGCCCCTGCACCGCCGGCGTGGTCGCCGTGGAAGTGCGTGAGCAGCACCTGGTCGACGTCCGCGAGCGAAACCCCGACTGCGTCGAGTTCGGCACCGAGTTCGGCCCGTACGGTCGGCTGTGCGGTCGCGGTGTCGACCAGCGTCGTCGGCCCGTCGGTCTCGGTGCCGAGCAGGTACACCGCGTTCGCCCCTTCGAACTCCCTGTTGTCCAGCTGGATCCTGTGCACGGTTACTGCGGTGGAAGGGGACGAGGGGTCTTAGGTTGTCGACATCCGGAAACTTGATCGTGGCAGCGACGTCGGGAGGGACCACCAGAGCGAAGGGAATCCGCGACCGTTAGATTACTTGGAGCCAGCAGATGCCTTTCGAACCACCCACCCCACCTTCGGAACTCCCTGACGACCTCGTCGAGGACCTCGCGGACTGCTCACCGGACCAGCTGCGAGAGGCGGCGAACTACGCCTTCGCGCTGGCGAGCCACCGGGAGCGCGAGGACCGGCTCGGGGAAGGCGAGAGTCCGGAGTCGCCGCCGGTGCCCGACAGCAGACCGGCGGAGGTGCCGGCGAAAGCAAGCCTCACCACGAAGACCATCAACGACAACCGGTACTACTACTGGCAGTGGCGCGAGGGCGACCGGGTGAAATCGAAGTACTACGCCCCGGTCGACGGGCCGGACTGAAGGGCTACGGGTCAGAGGGTCGCCGCAGCATCGACCAGCATGGACGTTGCGAGCAGGAAGACGAGCGCACCGGCCAGGACCTGAGTGGCGGCGTGGACGCGCTCGCCCCGTGTTCGCGTTCTGGCGAACAGGACCCCCGCACCGGCCCCGAGGAGGCTCATCGTGACGGTGATAGCGACAGCGTAGGTCAGGACCGCGAGCCCGACGGTCTCGACGCCCAGTTCGGGGAGGAGGGTCGACGTGAAGACGATCATCGACACAGGCGGGGATAGCGTGAACAGTGCCCCGACGAGTCCGGTCTCGAGATACGCCCGGGTGGTCGTTCCGTGGTCGTGGCCGTCCAGACCGGGCAGCGGCGGCTGGACGTGCGGATGGCTGTGGGTTTTGTCACCGTGAGAGTGCTCGCCCGTTCGCATGACCGCACGGAGCCCGGTCAGGGCCATTGCACCACCGAGAAGCCCGAGGAGAACCCCGACGCCGACCGTCCCGACCACGTGGAACGTCGCCGGGAAGGAGGTCCTGCCGACCAGCGCGTAGGCGATGATCACCCAGAGCACGACGAGCGCAACGTGCCCGGCGCTGAAGCAGGCACCAGCGATCGCGGAGAGCTTCGAGTCGCCGTACTCCCCGGTGAGCGAGGAGATACCGGCCACGTGGTCGGGTTCGAGGGCGTGTGTGAACCCGAGAACGCCGGCCGTCACCAGTGCGGCGACGAGGCTGGTTGTCATCCGTACGCCTGCTCCCGGGTACTGGTTTCCATTTCGTTTCGATCCATGGCAAATCTGTAGACGAACATGGGGCAAAGAAGTTAATGACTGTGCAAATTTTGACCAAAGGACGTGTACTTATTGCGTACCCACCGAAACCGCGTCCGTATGGTGAGTGAACAAATGACACGGCGGTGTCGGGCTCCCGACGGCCGGGGGCACTACGAAGGATGACCGACCGCGTGATACCCGGCGAGGTCAGGACCGGGGAGGGTACGGTGACGCTGAACGAGGGCAGAGAGACCGCGGAGGTGACGGTCGCCAACACCGGTGACAGGCCGGTGCAGGTCGGCTCGCACTTCCACTTCTTCGAGGCCAACGCCGCGCTCTCGTTCGACCGCGAGGCGGCACTGGGGATGCGCCTGAACGTGCCGGCGGGGACCGCCGTGCGTTTCGAACCCGGCGACCGCGAGACCGTCGAGCTGGTCGCCCTCGGTGGAAAGCGGCGGGCGCACGGCATGAACGGACTCGTGAACGGCAGCGTCGATGGGGACCCGGGGCCGGTTCTCGAGCGGGCACGCGAGGCGGGCTTCCTGTCGGACCCAGACGCAGCTTCGGACGGGACATCGAACGGCATCGACGCCGACGGTGGAGGGTCGGCCGAATGAGCCGGGAACTGGACCGCGAGGCGTACGCGGACCTCTACGGGCCGACCACCGGCGACCGGGTCAGGCTCGGGGACACCGAACTGTTCGCCGAGGTCGAACGCGACCTGCGCACACACGGCGACGAGGCCGTCTTCGGCGGGGGGAAGACCCTCCGCGACGGGCTCGGCATGGCTCCAGGTGTGACGCAGGCCGAGGGCGCGATGGACTGGGTGCTGACCAACGCGACGGTCATCGACCCGGTCCTCGGTATCGTCGCTGCCGACATCGGCATCCGGAACGGCGAGATCGCAGGTATCGGGAAGGCCGGCAACCCGGACACGATGGACGGCGTCGACATGGTGGTCGGCCCGTCGACGGACGTCTACCCCGCGGAGGGGAAGATCGCGACCGCCGGCGCACTCGACATCCACGTCCACTGGAACTCGGCGCAGCTCCACGAGCACGCGCTCTCGTCTGGTATCACGACGATGCTCGGCGGCGGCTACGGCGGCGGCGCGACGACCTGCACGACCGGGCCGGAGAACGTCAAGTACCACCTGCAGGCCGCCGAGGCGTGGCCGGTGAACGTTGGCTTCTACGCGAAGGGCAACGCCTCGGACCCGGCACCGCTGCGAGAACAGGTCGAAGCCGGGGCCTGCGCGCTCAAGCTCCACGAGGACTGGGGGTCGATGCCCGAGGCCATCGACACGGCGCTCTCGGTCGCCGAGGACGAGGACGTCCAGGTCTGCATGCACACCGACACGCTGAACGAGGCGGGGTTCGTCGACAACACGTTCGCCGCCGTCGACGGGCGGACGATGCACCTGTTCCACATCGAGGGAGCGGGCGGCGGGCACGCACCGGACATCATGGAGATGGTCGGCGAGCCGAACATGCTCCCGTCGTCGACGAACCCCTCGATGCCGTACACGGACAACACGTTCGACGAGCATCTGGACATGGTGATGGTCTGCCACCACCTGAACCCGGACGTCCCGGAGGACGTGGCGTTCGCGGAGTCCCGGGTCCGGGCCGAGACCATCGCCGCCGAGGACGTGCTGCACGACCTGGGGGCGATCTCGATGATGACCTCCGACTCCCAGGCGATGGGCCGCATGGCGGAGGTGGTGTCCCGCACCTGGCAGACCGCCTCGAAGATGAAGGCCCAGCGTGGCCCACTCCCGGAGGACGACGGTACCGACGCCGACAACCACCGCATCAAACGGTACGTCGCCAAGTACACCGTCAACCCCGCCATCGCGGCCGGCATCGACGGGTACGTCGGGACGCTGGAGCCCGGCAAGCTCGCGGACGTGGTGCTCTGGGACCCCGCGTTCTTCGGCATCAAGCCCGCGATGACGTTCAAGGGGGGGTTCCCGGTCCACTCGGAGATGGGCGAGGCGAACGGCTCGCTGATGACCTGCGAGCCCATCCTGCAGCGCGAGCGCGCCGGGGCGGTCGGCAAGGCGAAGCAGTCGCTCTCGCTCGCGTTCGTCTCTCCGGCAGCCGCCGAAGCCGGCATCGGGGAGACGTACGGCCTCGACAAGCGGGTGGTCCCGGTCGAGGGGACCCGCACCCCCGGCAAGGGCGACATGCTGTACAACGACTACTGTCCCGACGACATCGAGGTCGACCCGGAGACGTTCGAGGTCCGCGTCGACGACGAACACGTCACCTGCGAACCGGCGTCCGAACTCCCGCTCGCACAGCGCTACCTGCTATGAAACTCACAGCCAAAGAACAGGAACGGCTCACGCTGTTCACGGCAGCAGAGGTCGCACGCCGTCGCAAGGAACGGGGCGTCGTGCTGAACCACCCGGAGGCGGTCGCCTACATCAGTGACTGGTGCATAGAGCGGGCCCGTGACGGCCAGTCCGTCGCCGAGATCCGCTCCGGCGCGTCGCAGTTGCTCGGTCGCGACGACGTGATGGAGGGCGTTCCAGAGATGATCGGCATGATACAGGTCGAGCCGGTGTTCCCCGACGGCACGAAGCTCGTGACGGTCCACGACCCGATCCGGTCCGACAGCGTTGGGACGGCAGACACCGCTGACGACGGAGGCGAGGGGCCCGAATCACCCGACGAGGTGAGCGAGGAGTGAGTCTCACCCACCGCGACGTGGCGACGGTCGGAGTCGGTGGCCCGGTTGGCTCCGGCAAGACCTCGCTGCTGACCGAACTCGTGCCCCGCCTCAGGGCGCAGGACCTCGACCTGGGCGTCATCGCGAACGACATCCTCACGCAGGAGGATGCGGACAGACTCCGTGAACGGTTCGACGGCATCGTGCCCGCGGACCTCGTGGCGGGCGTCGAGACCGGTGCCTGCCCGCACACCGGAATCAGGGAGGACCCGTCGATGAACCTCCAGCAGATCGATGCGTTCCTCGCGGCGTCCCCCGAGCTTGACGTCGTGCTCATCGAGAGCGGGGGCGACAACCTCGCGGCCACGTTCAACCCCGAGCTCGCGGACTACTCGCTGTACGTCATCAGCGTCGCCGAGGGTGACGACATCCCGCGGAAACGCGGCCCCGGCGTCGTCGACTGCGATCTGCTCGTCGTCAACAAGACGGACCTCGCACCGCACGTGGGAGCAGACCTCGACGTGATGCGGCGGGACGCGCGGGACGTCCGCGACGGCCCGGTCGTCTTCACCGACTGCAAGCGCAAGGAGGGCATCGACGAGGTGCTGCGCCACGTCAGGGAGGGGGTGCTGTTCGCCTGATGGCCACCGACCGGCCGGTCGACGGCATCGCACCACCACATCCCGCGTTCGAGTCATACGCGGCGGAGCCGGTACCGCAGGCGGCCGTCGGCGCACCGGGGAAAGAGGGCGTGCTGGAGCTTCGGTTCGCGCCGACAGCGGCGGGCACCCGGCTCGTCCACGACTACGCACGGGTGCCGTTCCACGTCTCCGGCACGCTCGGTCACGACCCCCACCCGGACGCCGAGACGGTGTTCGTCCAGTCGCCCACCGGGGGCATCGCACAGGGCGACCGCCTCGACGTGACGGTCGAGGTCGAGGGCGACGCCGTCGCGCACGTCTCCACCGGGGCCGCGACCAAGGTCCAGTCGATGAGCTGCAACTACGCCGCCGCCGAGACGCGTCTCGAGGTCGGCACCGGCGGCCATCTTGACTACGTGCCGGAACCGACGATCGTCAACGCCGACGCCCGGTACTGCAACGAGCTGTCGCTGACGCTCGAAGACGGAGCGACCGCCGTCGTCGGCGACGTGGTGGTGCCGGGCAGACTCGCACGTGGCGAGCGGTTCGCGTTCGAGCGGTACCTCTCCAGGCTCACCGTGACCGGACCGGACGGCCTGCTGGTCACCGACACGACCCACCTCGCACCCGGGGAGCGCGACCCGACCGTCGCCGGCGTCCTCGACGAGTTCGAGGTGTACGGCACCCTGTACGTCCTCGCTCCGAACCGGGACACGGCCGCCATGAGCGACGCCATCCACGCGGCCGTCGACGACGGGGAGGCGTGTGCCGGTGCCGCTGAACTCCCGAACGGTGCGGGCGTCTCCGTGCGGGCACTGGCGGGCCGCAGCGAGACCGTCCAGGCGGCTCTCCATCTGGCCTGGGACCGGGCACGGCGGACGCTGCTGGACGCACCGGCACCGGCCGGGAGGAAGTACTGATGCTGGTCGCCGACCGCTACCTCGGGCACAGAGACGACGGGTCCGTCGCGACCCGACTCGCCGACACGTCGCCTGCATCCGTCCACGACGTGGTGCTCTCGGAGACTGACCGGCGTCGCTCCCGGGTCCGCACCACGACGACGACGGGTCGTGACCTCGGCGTCCTGGTTGCTCGGGACCTCGCCGACGGCGACGTGCTGGCGACGGAGGATGGGGAGCTGGTCGTCGTCGAACTCGAACCCGTCGACGCACTCGTCCTCGACCTCGCGGTGGCCGACATCTCTGTCGAGGAGGCGCTCGAACTCGGACACGCGCTCGGCAACCGCCACTGGGACCTCGCGATGCGCGGCTCGGAGGCGCTGTTCCCGGTTCCGGACACACGTGACCGGATGCGTGCGACGGTCCGGAGTCTCGTGCCCGAGGGCGTGCCCGTCAACTTCGAGTCCGTCCCGCCGACGACGTTCGACGACGGCGGGGGGCCGCGACACAGACATGTCCATGACATCCCACCCGACGAGACGGTCGGGCTCGACGTCCGCTCCGCGGACGGTGGTGACGGATGACCGACGTGGCTTCCCTGTCTGCGTTCCGGCTGGCGGACTCGTTCCTCCCCATCGGGACGGACAGCGTCTCGTACGCGCTCGAGCAGTTCGTGGCGGAGGACCGTGTCACGGACGCCGCGGACCTCGAGGCGTTGCTCGCGACGTATCTGCGGCGGCTGCTCGGGCCGTGTGAACTGGTGGCGTTGCGTGCCGCCCACGCCGCCACGTTGGCGGCGGATATCGAGGATGTCTACGAGGCGGACCGCCGACTGACCGCCACGACCCTCCCGGCGGAGTTCCGCGAGAGTGCCGAGCGGGCTGGCGACCGACTCCTCACCGTCCAGCGTGACCTCCGTGACGACCCCCGACTCGACCGGTACGGCCGTGTCGTCGACCGGGACGACTCGCCCGGCAACTTTCCGGTGGTGCTCGGCGTCGTCACCGCGGTCGACGGTATCGACGAGCGGACCGCCTGTGCCCTCTGCTGTCACGGGTTCCTGACTGGACAGGTCGGTGCCGCCCAGCGACTCATGTCGCTCGGGCACAGCGACGCCCAGCGCGTCCTCGACGCACTCCAGCCGGTCGTCGTCCAGGCGATCGACGACAGCGAAGACAGGTCGCTGGACGAGATGACGCCGTTCGCCCCGCTCGTTGACGTGCTCTCCGCGACCCACGAGCGCGCGGACCGCCGGCTCTTTCTCAGCTGAGGGGGCCCGGTGACCGGACGATGCCCCCAGCCCACCGACGGAGGTCCCTCACGGAGATGCAAGGAGGAAGCTCACGACCTCAGTCGTGGGTCGATGACGGACACGCCTATTGCGCTGCAGCACTCGGGGTGAGGTAACGGATGGAGCCGTCGGCCCGCATCGCCGCCGTCGCGCCTGCCTTCGTCGAGCGAGCGACGGCGACGCAACTCGAGGACTGGCTCGCGTACTTCGAGCCGGACGTGGTGGTACTGGCCGGAACCGAGCCGGCACGCCGGGCCAGCAGCGCACTCCGGCGCGTCACCGGCGACGAGACGGTCGTCTTCGACCCGAACGGCCACGACCCGAGACGGGGCCCGCGAACCGTCGCCGGTGTCCAGTTCGTGCTGGCACCGACGACTGACGACCTCGCCACCGTCGACCCGGACGGGCCGGCGTTCGTCCTCTCCGGGCTGCTCTCGCTGGACGTGGACCGGGCCGCACTGTCGACCTCGCTCGACGGGCTGGCTGCCTATCGCGAGGCACTCGGGAGAGCCGCGGCTGCGGACACGCTGGTCCACCTCTCCGTGCGGCTCCCGGCCGAATACCGCCGCGAGTGGGATGGACTCACCGTCGTCGGTGCCGGGGCCGACGCGGGCGTGGGCGACGAACCGCTGGTCGCGCTCGACTGTGTCGGCGACGGGCAGGTGCTCACGCGGTCCCTCGACCGCTCGAACCTCGGGTTACAGGCGCTCGACGGCGTCGGCGACACCCGCGCACGGCGGCTCCGCGAGGCCGGATTCGGGAGCCGGGCGGCCGTCGCCGAGGCGTCGGTCGAGACGCTGGCCGGACTCGACGGCCTGGGTGCGTCGTCCGCCGGACGCATCGCGGAGAGCGCCCGGGCCGTCGCGGACGGAGCGGTCGTCCGTCGCTCCGATACCCCGCTGCCCGCCGGCGAACCGGTGTTCGTCGACATCGAGACAGACGGTCTGACCCCGACAATCACGTGGCTCGTCGGCGTGCTCGACGGCACGGCCGACGACGGCACCTACCGGTCGTTCCTCCAGCGCGACCCCGACGACCCCGGAGGGGCCATCCGCGAGTTCCTCGCGTGGTACGACGCGGAGGCCGCCGACCGTCCCGTCGTCGCCTACAACGGCTGGAGATTCGACTTCCAGGTGCTCGGCGAGCACGTCGCCGAGTACTGTCCCGAGTTCGAGCCGGTCTGGAACGCGATGGACCGGTTCGACCCGTACCGCTGGGCCGTCCGGGACGACAACGCCGTCCTCCCCGGCCGGACCAACAAGCTCGAGGACGTCGCGGCGGCGCTCTGCCACGAGACAGCCGACACCGGGCTGACCGGGGCCGCCGTCGCACGCGCCTACCGCGCCTGGATGGACGACCCGTCACCGGAGACCGAACTCGACTGGGAGCGCTTCGACACCTACTGCGAGGACGACGTCCGAGCCCTCGCGACGATCTGGGCCGCGCTCCGGGGGAGCGACCGTGTTGTCTCGACGGCGGGCACCGATGCCGGGACGGACGACACCACGCAGGGCACGCTCTCGGACTGGTGAGACACGATGAGTCAGGACACACCCACCGACGCACCGACCTCCGCAGACCGGCTGCAGGAGTCGTATCCGGAATACGAGGGCCAGCTCCAGCACGCCGAGACCATCCCGGAACGACCGGCGCACACCGTGGACCCACACGAGGTGCTGCGTGCCGACCTCGCGGGTAGGTTCTCGGACGCCGTCGGCGATCTTTACACCCACCAGGCGCGGGCGCTGAACGTCCTCGACGATGGGGAGAACGTCTGCGTCGCCACCTCGACCTCGTCGGGCAAGACGTACGTCTACGCGCTCCAGATCGCCCGGAACCACCTCGCGGACCCGGAGTCGACGGCGCTGCTGGTCTACCCGACGAAGGCACTCTCCCGCGACCAGGAGCAGGAGCTCAACGAGTTCTTCGCCGGCCTCGGACTCGACCTCTCGGTACGGGTGTACGACGGCGACACGCCGGGCGACCGTCGGCGACACATCCGCGAGAACGCCGACGTCGTCATCACGAACTTCGCCGGCGTGAACACGTACCTCGGCCACCACGGCGGCTGGCGGCGCTTCTTCGCGAACTGCGAGCTGCTCGCGGTCGACGAGTCCCACACCTACACCGGCGTCCACGGGATGCACGTCGCGTGGACCGTCCGCCGGTTGCGACGCATCCTCGCCCACTACGGCAGCGACCCGCAGGTCGTCTGCACCTCCGCGACGGTCGGGAACCCCGCCGAGCACTCGGAACGCCTCGTCGGGAAGCCCTTCGCGGTCGTCGACCGGGATGGCTCCCCCCGGGGGAGCCGCGACGTCGCGTTCTGGAAGCCACCCGTGGACGAGGACGAACTCGACGAGGACGCCGACTTCGAGGCGTTCCGCGCGGCGACGACGAGCCCGGTCTGGGAGGGGGCGTCCATCCTCGCCCACCTCGGCCTGCACGGGCTCCAGACGCTCATGTTCGCCCGGAGCCGGAAGAACGCGGAGCTGGGCGCGAAGTACGCCGGCGACGCCGCGAGCAAGCACCCGCGACACGGCCACGTCGACGTCGCACCGTACCACGCGGGTCTGGGCAAGGAGACCAGACGGGGCACCGAGTACGAGTTCAAGACCGGCCAGCTCGACGGCGTCACCTCGACGAACGCGCTCGAACTCGGCATCGACGTGGGCTCGATGGACGCGACGATACTCACGGGCTATCCCGGCACCAGACAGTCGTTCTGGCAGCAGGTGGGCCGCTCCGGTCGGGGGACCAGCGACGCCCTCTCGGTGTTCGTCGCCCGTGCCGACGCCATCGACCAGTACATCCTCGACCATCCGGAATACGTCCTCGGCGACGCCATCGAGGACGGCGTCGTCGGGCTGGAGAACAACCCCGTCTACGCCGAGCACGTCCGCTGTGCCGCACACGAGAAGCCCCTCACGGAAGGCGACCGGGCGTGGTTCGACGGCGAGCGCCTCGACCGCGCCGTCGAGATGTGGGCCGACGCCGGCCAGCTCGCCGGCGACCTCGAAAGGGCAGTCCGCTACACCGGCCCACCCAGACCGCAGGCGGACGTGTCGATGTACGGCGCGGCCGACACCCAGTTCGTCGTCCGTCGCGCCGACGGCGACATCGACATGGAGCCGGTCGACCGCGACCGGGCCTACCGCGACCACCACGAGGGTGCGCTGTTCCTCCACGCCGGCGCGCAGTACCTCGTCACCGAGTTCGTCGAGGACGCCCCCCAGCCGTACATCACTGTCGAGCGCGTCCGCACCGACGAGTACACCGAGACCACCTCCGAGAAGACCATCCGCGAGCTGGAGGTCGAGGAGCGGCGCGAGCTCGGCGACGGCTACGCGGTCGCCTACGGCACGGGCACCGTCGAGATACACTACACGCACTACCAGCGCAAGAACATCAGCACCGGACAGGCGACGACGCCGCTCCAGCCGACCGGTCTCCCGCCGGTCGAACTCAGGACCGACCTCGTGTGGATCGAGACGCCACCCGGCCTCCGGGACGAGATACTCGCAGACGTCGGGGGGCTGGACCCCGCCACGGCGAGCGAGGGCGAGGTGATGGACGTGTTCGGCGGTGGCCTCCACGGTGCGGAGCACGGCATGATCAAGCTCACGCCGCTGGAGCTCAGACTGGACACGGGCGACCTCGGCGGGCTGAGCACGCCGCTGCACCCCGAGACCGGCGTCCCGACGTGGTTCATCCACAGCGCGGTCGAGGGTGGGCTCGGCTTCGCGCGGCGCATCTACGAGCGGACGGAGTCGCTCGCCCGCCGGACCCGCGAGCGCGTCGCCGGCTGTGACTGTTCGGGCACCGGTGGCTGTCCGGCGTGCATCATGGATTCCCAGTGCGGCAACCAGAACCAGTTCCTCCACACCGAGTCGACGGTCGCCGTGCTGGACGAGGTGCTCGACCGGCTCTGACGGGCCGGCTGCCTCGCAGTCTGGCAGTTCACCATCGTCTCGAACGTCCTGCTGTTGCTGGTGCCGCCACGGAATCCGCGTCGACACCGGGCCACAGTGTTATCAGAACTGATACCGTAGTGTGGGTATGGCAGACGACAAACGCGGCAGGGAGAAACAGGCCCGTGACGCGGACATGCGGCAGCGAAAGCGCGCCATCCTCGAGGAGCTGGAGCGCACGAGCGAATCAGAGCCCAGTGTCGACTTCGAAACCCTCGCGGAGGCCGAGGCCGCGCTCGAAACCGTCTCCTTCCCGGCGACGGGACGGCAGGTCGTCGAGGTGATAGGCGGGATCGAGCTCGGTGCACGGGAGGGTCCGGTGCAGGCCGACGAACTGCTGCCGAACGCCGACGCGGAGACGTTCGACTCACCGACTGCGGTCAGGCGACGGCTCCAGCGCCCCACCGTCGCCTCGGCGATGAAGCGCGTCGTGGAGGCGGTAGACCAGGCTCGTCACGTCGAACTGAGCAGTTCGCAGCGTGACGCCTACGAGAAGACGTTCACGTCGCTGGAGGACCTCGCCCCCGACGACGAGGACGAGGGGATTCCCTACATCCGTGACTGGATACTCGACCAGATATCACACGATAGCGAGCTCCCGGGGTCGCGTTCCGTGCGGCGCGAGGCGGCGAAGTTCGCCCGCAAGAACGGCTACCCCGTCGCGAACGACGAGTGGCTGGGGGTCTGACCCCGAACCGGGGTCTCGGTCGCGAAACGTACTCGCGAACCGGTAGTCTCGAGCTACACGACGGGAGCTCCCCCGACTGTCGACGCCACTGCCCGGGCGAAAACGCCGCCGTACCGCTGCTCGACGACGCATAACTAACCGGCTGCGTGAGTTACCGATACTGTCCTGCGGATACCGAGCAACTCGTCCTGAGCGGTGAGACGGCTCCGAGTGTCCCACCGTGGGCCTTGGGCCGATTTCGGTAGTGTGGGCAGTCACGGAGGTACTCCGATGATCGAATCGAGCGAGAGACGTGGCGATACAACCAGAACTCATGTCAATCGAATACGTACAGACCGACGAGGAACGAATCGAAGAACTCGAGCGGAGCCTCCGGGGGCAACTGTTGCTGCCGGACGACGATGGCTATCACGAGGCACGACAGGTGTGGAACGCGATGATCGACCGCCGGCCGGCGCTCGTCGTCCAGTGTGCGGGGCCAGCCGACGTGCAGGCCGCCGTGAACTACGCCCGGGAGACCGACCAGCTAGTGTCCGTGAAGTCCGGGGGTCACAACATCGCGGGCACCGCCGTGGGCGAAGACGCCGTCATGCTCGACCTCTCCGGGATGAACTCGGTTCGCGTCGACCCGGATGCGAGGACGGTCCGGGTGGAACCGGGTGCCGTGCTCAACGAGCTCGACCACGAGACGCAGGCACACGGGCTCGCGGTCCCGGTCGGCTACAACTCCACCACCGGCATCGCCGGACTCGCCCTCGGTGGCGGGTTCGGATGGCTCTCCAGGACGTACGGACTGACGTGCGACAACCTGCTCTCGGCCGATGTCGTGACCGCTGCTGGTGAACTCGTCCACGCGAGCGCCGAGGAGAACGAGGACCTCTTCTGGGGGCTCCGGGGCGGGGGCGGCAACTTCGGTGTCGTCACCTCCTTCGAGTTCCAGCTCCACGAGGTCGGCCCCGAGCTGCTGGCGGGACTGCTCGTCCACCCGTTCGAGGACACGCAGTCCGTCCTCACGGCGTACCGTGAGTTCGTCGCCGACGCACCCGACGAGGCGACGGTCTGGTTCGTGATCCGCGATGCGCCCCCGCTCGAGTTCCTCCCCGAGGAGTGGCACGGCGAGCGCGTGCTCATCCTCGCCGCCTGCTACGCCGGCGATATGTCCGACGGTGAGCGGGTGCTCCAGCCGTTGCGCGACATCGGTGACCCCATCGCCGACGTCGTCGGCCCGCACCGGTACACCGAGTGGCAGCAGGCGTTCGACCCACTCGGGTCCGAAGGGGTGCGCAACTACTGGAAGTCACACAACTTCGAGGCGCTCACCGACGAAATAATCGAGACCTACGTCGAGTACGGGGAGAGGCTCCCCTCGGCGGACTCCGAGATCGCCTGTGCCCAGCTCGGTGGGGCGATAAACGACGTCGACGTGGCGGCGACCGCCTACCCCCACCGGAACGCGAAGTTCCTGATGAACCTCCACACGCGCTGGGAGGACCGCGAGCGCGACGACGAATGCATCGAGTGGACCCGCGAGTTCCACGAGGCCATGACGCCGCACGCGACCGGTGGTGTCTACGTCAACTTCCTGCCCGAGACCGACGGCGCTGCCCAGGCGGCCTACCGCGAGAACTACGAACGCATGGTCGACCTGAAGACGACGTGGGACCCCGAGAACCGGTTCCGGCTGAACCACAACGTCGAGCCCGCGACGGACGACCGTTCGATGTGACTGGTGGTGTCCAGTGAAACCACCCTACTACGGGTCGAACGACACGCTCGCACGGTCGGACGGGTCGCCCGTCACCGCCCGGGTTCGAACACGTGGACGGTGTCCCGCTTCGTCGTTCCGGAGTCGACCTCCCGCAGTCCGTGGGCGGTGAACGTCTCGTTCCAGTCGCGGTAGAAGAGGGGGATTCCCTCCCCTACCTCCCTGGTCGTTCCGGGCTCCTCTCCCTCGTTCTCGACGACCACGAGTAGCGACCCGGTCACCCGCGCGACCTCCGCGAACACCCATGCCTCGTCGGGGTGGACGTGCTGGAGCGTCTCGACGGTGAACACGGCGTCGAACGCGTCGTCCGCGAGTTCGGGGAGGAACTCCTCGATGGCGGCGACGTGGAACGTCCCGGTCGCTGCCAGTTCCTCGTACGTCTCCGCCAGCACGTCGAGCGCATCCGCGTTGACGTCGATGCCCGTGAGATCCGTGAAGCCTGCATCCGCCAGCGCGGCGAGGTGACGGCCGGAGCTGCAGCCGAGCTCCAGCACGCTCGCGTCACGGCCGACGCGCTCTGTGAGCGTCTCGGCCAGCAACTCGGTCGCCTCGTCCGACCCGCGGTGGGCGTAGTAGCGCGGCGAGTACTCGCCGGACCGGTCCGCCCACTCGCGTCGGACGTCGTTGGAATCCACGTTCGGTAGCGGCGAGCCGGCCGTAAAACTCTGCCGACACGACCATCAGCCGATCTCTCGACCCCCCTACAGTTCGACGGTGCCGAGGTCCGACTCCAGGTCCGCGACGAACTCGTTGTAGGCGTCGACGAAGCCGGCGAACCGCGGTGCGTACTCCCGCACGTCGGCCGCCGACGGCTGGTCGTACTGCGAGAGCAGGTAGAGGCCGCCGGAGCCACCCACACGGAGGTACGACGTGCCGTCCTCGTCCCACTTCAGCTCCCATCGGTCCCCGTCGACCCGCTCGGTGAACGTGCCGTAGTCGCCGCCCTCGTACCGGCGGAGCTCGGCGGCGATGGTGTCACAGACCTCCCTGATGCGGTCGGTGACGCGGTCGCGCTCCGCGACGACGGTGTCGGTGCTCGCCACGTCGGGGAACTCGGTCGAGACGCCGTCGAGGACGCCGCTTCGTTCCTCGACGTACCGGTCGAACGCGGCGACGAACGCGTCGTAGTCCGCCATCGCGGTCGCCAGCGGGCCGGGCTCCGGCGGCTGCTTCGTCGAGATGACGTACACGTCGTCGCCGCGTTTGGGCTCGAACAGCAGGAACTCGAGGTCGCCGCCCTCGTACTTCACGGTCCACTCGCCGGCGTCGGTGGTGAACGATTCGCGGCCGTAGTCGCCGCCCTGGAGCCGGGCGAGCTGGTAGGCGATGCCGCCGGCGTGGTCGCGGACCGCGGCGACCAGTTCGTCCCGGTGTTCGATGGCGTCGGTCGGGTCCGCGGGCTCGCGTGGGGGCCAGTCTGTCACACTCCGACCAGTCTTCGGAGGCAGATAACTGGTCTGGTGTCGGTCGTCGTGGACCGGGGTTCCTCGAACCCTAGCTATTTTCTGTGCCAAGCCGTCCCAGTATGCATGTCATCGATTGATCGAAGCGACGTCGAGGCGGTCGTCAGGCGGCACGGCCTCGCCCCCGACGACGAGACCGTCGCGGCGTTTCTCGAGGCCACCCAGGACCTGTCCACACAGTACGGCGGCCTCGCAGCCGAGCACTTGGCGAGTGAGAACCACGTCGATCCGACCCCCGGCGACGACGAGTACAACGCCTTCCGCTACCGGTTCGAACTCGGCGACGGTGACGGGCGGCTGTCGGACCTCGACGTCGCAGTCAAGGAGAACGTCGTCGTGGCCGGGGTCCCCTCGACGTGTGGCTCACCGGGTCTCGAGTACGAACCCCCGCACAATGCGACCGTCGTGGACCGTCTCGTCGACGACGGGGCGACGCTCCTCGGGACGACGAACATGGACGAGTTCGCGTTCTACATCACCGGCGAGACGTGTGCGCACGGTCGGACGGGCAACCCGGCCGTCGACGGCTGTGTCCCCGGTGGCTCCTCGAGCGGCAGTGGGGCGGCCGTCGCGGCCGGGTACGTCGATGCCGCGCTGGGGACCGACACCGGCGGGTCCGTCCGAATCCCGGCCTCGTTCTGTGGGGTCGTCGGCGTCAAACCGACACACCAGCGCGTCTCCCGCTTCGGCGTCGTCGACCTCTCGCACTCGCTGGACCACGTCGGGCCACTCGCCGGTGACGTACGGACCGCAGCACGGGTCCTCGAGACAATCGCGGGCCCGGACGTGGCCGACCCGTCGACGCGCGGGACGCCCGAGCCGACCGGCTACGTCGATGCGGTCGACGCGGGTGTCGACGGGCTCGACATCGGTGTCGTGGCGGAGGCGATGGCGACCAGCGAGGACGCCGTCGCCGCGCGGGTCTCGGAGACGGTGGATGAGCTGGCCGAGGCAGGCGCGACCGCCGAGGAGACCTCGCTGGCGGGCTACGCGACGATGGGACCGGCCGTCGGAGCCATCGCCGGCCTCGAGTTCGCGGCCTTCGTCGGGGCGAACGGTGCCTCGTACTCGACGGGCACCGGCACGACGGAGGCTCTCAGGGAGGCGTTGGCCGCAGCGAACGAGCGGGGCGAGTTCGGGGAGGACGTCATGGGCCTGCTCGTCACGAACGGTGTCGTGGCCGACGGCGATGGGGCCGAGTACGTCGCGGCGAAGGGGATGCAACGGCAGTTCACCCGAACCGTCGCCGATGCGCTCGCGGAGTACGACGCGCTCGTCATGCCGACGACGCCGATCCCCGCGCCCCAGTTCGGCGAACTCGAGGGGATGGACGGCCTCCTCAGGGCGGTCGAGAACACGGCCCCGTTCAACTGCAGCGGCACCCCGGCCGTCTCGGTCCCCTGCGGCGCGGTCGGCGGCAAGCCCGTGGGGCTCCAGGTGGTCACGGACTGGAACGACGAGGCGACCGCGCTCAGTGTGGCGGGTGCCGTCGAAGCGCTCTGAGGGGGCAGTGAAGGAGCCTGACTCCCTGACAGGACGACCGTTCATCAGTGAACACAACTATTGAACACGTTCGGTGAACAAGGCTACTGCTGTCGATTATCGCGGCCAACGTCGGCTGGCCGTCGCGGTCACCGTCGACGTTGGCGGCGTTGTCACCGAGCCAGTTGGTGTTCCCGTTCCGCTCTCTCCCACACAGCCCGCCGGGGTCATCGGACCCACGGGTTCCGAAGCTTGTCGCCCGACGTCGTTCACCCTCCGGTCAGCTGGAGCGAACGAAAGCAACGATCTCCCGAATCGAAGTGGAGAACTCTCGGTGAAGGTGGCACAGATACTCCCGCCAAAGCAGTGATTTCGGGGACCCGGTGGCGTTCGACCCGTGCTAGCACGTGCGTACTCCCGTACAGCGACGAAACAGCTAGCCCCGCGGCGTCTGCAGTATGGCCTGTGTAGTCCTCGGTCTCCCGCCGTAAGGAATCAATAGCAAAGCCGAATCCACGCATTCGCGGCAAGAATGAGCGATGCACCACCTCCCTGGGAGGAGTTGGACGAGTCCACCCTGGAGAGCGACGGGCTGGTCCAACGTCCGACCCCGAGTCAGGTGTCGGCGGCCACGGCTCGAACGTTGCGATTCGGCGCGAAGGCACTGGTCACGTCGCGGGATCGCGTCCTCCTCGTCCGCGAGCAACGAGACGACGGCTCGACGTTCTGGACGCTACCCGGCGGCGGTCTGGAACATGGCGAGACGGCCCGAGAGTGCCTCGCGCGGGAGCTCCGCGAGGAGATCGCCTGCGGGTGTACTCCCGGTGCTATCGTCGCCCGGTGCCAGTATCAGCATACGACCCGCCCCGATACGACGACGCTCTACACCGTGTTCGAGACGACCCTCGCCGACCAGCCGACACCGAACGGTAGTGAAGATGTCATCGCCTGCGAGTGGATCGACCCTGCACACCCCCCGAGCGGTACCATCGACCCGTTCGAGACCATCATCGCACGCCTCACCCGCTGACGGCAGGTCCCCGTGCTTCCCTCCGCGACCGAGTGGGTGACGAGGGTCGGCTGGAGACGTGTCGAACATCCTGTCATCGCAGCCTCACGAGCGACCTGTGACGTCATCCTAAACAGTCATAATTCGGGAATACTGCTGCAATGACACCGAGAATATATTTCCTGGTGTTCGCTCGAGATACCCTGGGCGGCCCGCTCGGCTTCGGCACTGCTGTCGCGGCCAAAGTGATATATTCGCGTTTCCTGACCAGTGGTCCGTGGCAGAACTACTCGACGGAAGAACGGCGGTTGTAACGGGCGGTGCAAGCGGGAACGGGCGGGCAATCGCGATCCGACTTGCGGAGTTCGGGGCGAACGTCGTCGTCGTCGCCGACGTCCGCGAGGACCCGCGTGAGGGCGGTGTTCCGACCCACGAACTGATCGCGTCCGAGGACGGCGTCGAATCCGAGTTCCTCGGCTGTGACGTGACACGGTGGGGGGACGTCGTGGCAGCCATCGACCGCGCCGAGGAACTCGGTGGATTCGACATTATGGTCAACAATACAGGTATCCTCGAAAGCGGACCGATAACCGAGCTCACCGAAGGGGAGTTCGACGCGGTGATGGACGTCAACGTCATGGGTACCTTCCTCGGGTCGAAGGCAGCCGCCGAGGCGATGCGGCGGGCGAGACGCAGTCGCCGATGGCGTGGGTCTCCTCGTTGGCTTTGAGCTCCCGGTAGAGGTCGTCATCGGACTCCCGCATCGTGGTAGACACGTCTCCATTCCGCAAACGAGCCGTCGACGGCTCACGGTTCGTGCACGCCATCTCTTCCCACGACAGCTCGTCCCCCGGGGGCTGCCTCTGGAGAAACACCTAACTGGCGGTCCCCGAAACCTGCCGAACATGCAGAGCCAGAACCCGGCGACGGAGCGACCCGTCCGCGAGTACGACTCGGACTCTGACGAAGAGATCGACGACGCCCTCGAACGGGCGACCACGGCATACGACGACTGGCGTGCCCGCCCCATCGAGGAGCGACAGACGATGCTCGCCGACGTGGCGAGCGTCCTCCGCGAGAACGTCGAGGAGTACGCCCAGCTCATCACGACCGAGATGGGGAAACCGATCTCTGAGTCCAGAAGCGAGGTCGAGAAGTGCGCCTGGGTGTGTGACTACTACGCCGAACACGCCGGCGCGCACCTCGCCGACGACCGGCTCGCGACGGTCCCCGAGGCGAACACGAAGGTCGTCTACGAGCCGCTCGGTGCCGTCCTCGCCGTGATGCCGTGGAACTACCCGTTCTGGCAGGTGTTCCGGTTCGCCGCGCCGACCCTCACCGCCGGTAACGTCGGTCTACTCAAGCACGCGTCGAACGTCCCCGGGTGTGCCCTCGCAATAGAGGAGATATTCGAGTCAGCGGGCTATCCGGAGGGGGTGTTCACGACGCTGCTGGTCGGCTCGGGGGACGTCGAACGGGTCCTCGCCGACGACCGGGTCCGGGCCGCCACGCTCACCGGCAGCGAGTACGCCGGCCGCAAGGTCGCCGAGACCGCCGGCTACCACCTGAAGAAGACCGTCCTCGAACTCGGCGGGAGCGGGCCCTACGTCGTCCTCGACGACGCCGACCTGGATGCCGCCGTCGAGACGGCCGTGACCGCCCGCTTCATGAACACCGGCCAGTCGTGCATCGCGGCGAAGCGCTTCGTCGTCGTCGACGAGGTGTACGACGAGTTCGTCGACCGGTTCACGAGCGCCGCCGCGGAGCTCACCGTCGGGGACCCGTCGGCCGACGAGACCGACATCGGTCCGCTGGCGAAGGCGACGTTCGTCGACGAACTCCACGAGCAGGTCGAGGAGAGTGTCGAGGCCGGTGCGGCGCTCGAACTCGGGGGCGAACCGCTCGAGAGACAGGGCCACTACTACGCGCCCACCGTGCTCACCGACGTGCCCCGGAGTGCGCCTGCGGCGTGCGAGGAGACGTTCGGCCCCGTCGCGACCGTCTTCCGGGTCGACGACGAGCAGGGCGCGGTCGAACTCGCGAACGACTCTCGCTTCGGTCTCGGAGCCAGCGTCTGGACGCAGGACCGCGACCGGGGCGAACGCATCGGTCGCCAGCTCGAGACGGGTGCTGTCTTCGTCAACGAACTCGTGAAGTCCGACCCGCGCGTTCCGTTCGGCGGCATCAAGGCCTCCGGCTACGGGCGCGAACTCTCGAAGCAGGGCATCCGCGAGTTCGTCAACCGGAAGACGCTCTGGGTCCAGTGAGGGTTCGAGGCGTCCCCGTGGCACCACGTGACCGCCACCGATAGAACCAAGACGGACGCCCCGGAAAGCGCAGTCACTGCCGAACATCCGGTCGAGCCGGTCGACAGTCCGCGGTCCAGCCAGCGGTGCGGTCGTGCCGGGCCCGTCGAGCGGCTCCACCGGGTGTCCGGGCGGAGCCCATCGACATGACGACAGTAAGCCACCAGATCGTGCAGACGCTGGAAGATCTCGACGTAGAGTACCTCTTCGGCTACCCCGGCGGCCGGGCCATCGAGCTCCTCGAAGCGCTCGTCGACTCGGACATCGAGGTCGTCCGGCCACGCGACGAACGCGAGGCGAGCGTGATGGCCGAGTTCTACGGCCGCTACCACCAGGAACCCGGCGTCTTCACCGGGCAGGGGCCGTGGGTCGGGAGCATCGGTGCCATCGGACAGATGGAGGCGAGTCTCGGCTCCTCGCCGATGGTCGCCATCACGGAGGCCAGCGAGCGCGGCGACTACTCCACGCTCGCACCGTACCAGCAGGCCCGCGGTGACTACGGCGGGTTCTCCCTCCCGAAGATCCTCGACGGCATCACCAAGGAGTGGTGGTTCCCGCGGACGCCGAACGAGACACTGCGGAGCCTGCAGCTCTCGTTCAAGCACGCCACTGCCGGCCGGCCCGGCCCGACTGCGGTCATACTGGACGGCGACGCCGTCACCAGCGAGGTCCCCGAGGACGACGTCCCACCCGTCTGGTCGCCCGAGCGGCAGACGCGGAACTGGCAGTCCGCGCCGACGGACGCCGACGTGCGCGAGGCGGCGGACGCCCTCTCGAACGCCGACCGTCCCGTCATCGTCGCGGGCAACGGCGTGCACGCCTCGCAGTGCTACGACGAACTGCAGGTCGTGGCGGAGGCCTACGATGCGGTCGTCGTCACCTCGTATCTCGGCAAGTCGACGATCCCGGAGACACACGAGCGCGCAGCGGGCGTCATCGGCTCGTTCGGCCACGAGGGCGCGAACCAGGTCGTGAGCGAGGCGGATACGCTGCTGGTCGTGGGCTGTCGGATGAACCCGATGGACACCAACTGGCAGGCCGCCTCGTTCATCCGTCCCGACGAGCAGACGATCATCCACGCCGACATCGACACCCGGAACGCCGGCTGGGTGTACCCGGCCGACGTGGGCCTCATCGGGGACGCCGGCAAGAGTCTGGCGTCGCTCGCCGTCGCCTCCGGCGGCGGCACCGGCTGGGCGAAAGAGCGCGCCGCCGAGGCGCGCGAGGACTTCTCGGTCCCGGAGTGCGACTCCGACGACACCCCCATCATGCCACAGCGCGCGGTCGCCGCAATCGACCGGATCGTCGACGAGGACACCATCGTCACGGCCGACTCGGGCAACAACCGGTTCTGGCTGCTCAACTACCTGCAGACGCCCGCAGTCCGGACGTACTTCGGCAGCGGCGGCGTCGGCGGGATGGGCTGGGCAGGGCCCGCCGGGGTCTCGGCCGCAATCACGACCGACAAGGACGTCGTGGCGGTCGCGGGCGACGGCGGCTTCACGATGACGATGACCTGTGTCGAGACCGCCGTCGAGTACGGCGTCGCGCCGACGTTCGTCGTGCTCAACGACACCTCCCTGGGGATGGTCCGGCAGATGGACGACCAGATCCCCGGCGTCGAGTTCCACGACACCGACTTTTCGACCGTCGTCTCCGGGTTCGGTGCCGACGCGATGCGCGTCGACGACCCGGCGGACCTCGACGACAGGCTCGCCGAGGCGAAGACGAACGACGTGCCGACGGTCGTCGACGTGCGCATCGACCGCGAGCCCGACATGGTCGAGAGCCTCCAGTCGTCGTTCTACGCCGAGGTCGGCGGGCTCCACGAGTAAGCGTCAGGAGCCGCTGACAGCGCAACGCTTTTTGCGAGTTCGTGTGACGGTCGAAGGGATGGCAGCAAGCAACACCGTCCTAGTCACTGGTGGTACCGGATTCATCGGTTCGTACGTCGCGAAGGACCTGCTCGACCACGGGCACGACGTGGTGGCGTACGACCTGTCGACGGACCCGCGCATCCTCGAGAAGCTGGGTATCGCCGACGAGGTGGAGATCCGCCGCGGCGACGTGAGCGACCCGACCGATGTGGTGAACGCGGTGGCGGAGACGGACACGACGCACATCGTGCATCTCGCGGCGCTGTTGACGAACACGGCGGAGTCGAACCCCCGCGCCGCCATGCAGGTGAACATCGAGGGGACGAACAACATCTTCGAGGCCGCCCGCACGCTCGACGACCAGGTCGAACGGGTCGCGTGGGCGTCTTCGGCGGCCGTCTACGCACCGCCGGCGAACTACGACGACGGCGGGGACTGGTGGGTGACCGAGGACGACCTCGTCTACCCGGACACGCTCTACGGCGCGACGAAGGAGTACAACGAGCACCAGGCTCGGGTGTACAACGAGGAGTTCGGCGTCGACCACGTCGCGATTCGCCCCACCGTGGCGTACGGCCCGTACCGTGAGACCGGTGGGTCGGCGTTCCTCGCGAACATCGTCGAGAAGCCCGCCGTCGGGGAGTCGTTCTCCGTCGAGTACGGCGATCAGGAGATCGACTGGCAGCACGTCGAGGACATCGCCCAGGCGTTCCGCCTCGCGGCGTTCACGCCCGAAGAGGACCTCAGCCAGCGGGTGTACAACGTCCGGGGCGAGCTGGCGTCCATCCGCGAGGCCGCCGAGACCGTCGAGTCCATCATCCCTGACGCCGAGATCGAGGTGAGCGACGAGGGTGAACTGCCGTGGACCCAGCGCCTGGACATGACCGCGTTCCAGGAGGACACCGGGTACGAAGTCGAGTACGACCTCGAGTCCGGCTTCCGGAGGTACATCGACGTGCTCCGCGAGGAGGCCGGCCTCGAACCGCTGTAACGGAACTGCACCGGAGGTATCGTCAGTACGAAACGAGAGGAAGGTGGGGCCGCAGGCACGGACTGGTCGAAAGGGACCCGTCGACCAGTTACCTTCCTCGGAACATAGTTTGGCCGATTCTGGTTATTGTTATCCTGTGACTGAAAAGGAGCGAGTCGACCCAGCGGCGGACGCCGACGGCGGTCTCAGTTCTGGGTCTGGCTGTACTGGTCGACCCACTCCTTGAGGGTGATGCCCATGGCGGACTGGGTGATGGCGTTCGAGGACGCCGAGTTCGCGCTCTTGACGAGTTCGGCCTCCATCGTCCGGGTGGGCACCTCGCCGAGGAAGTGGGGGATGGCGCGCTGGACGGCCAGGGGTGTGCCGACCTCGTGGGCGAGAGCGTAGCCGGAGATGGAGTGGGGGATCTCCTCGCTGGCGTAGTGCTCGCGGTCGGGCTCGTCGAGTATCTCCGCATCGACGAAGTCGACGTACTCGTAGGCCTTGCCGACGTCGTGGAGCAGGCAGGCGGCGACGACGACGTCCATGTCCGGGTCCGCGCCGTGGAACTCGCGCTGAATCTCGGCGGACTCGATGGCGATCTTCGTCACCCCGCGGACGTGCTCGACGTTGGTGACCTCGTGGATGTTCCAGGCGTAGGGGATGTCGGAGATGTCCTGCCAGCCGCCGCGCTCGAGCCCGAGCGTCCACGCCTCGACGACCTGCTCGCGCAGTTCATCGTCCTCGATGTGCTCCAGTTCGGGGTAGGCGTCCCGGACCTGTGCCTCGTAGTCGCGTCCGGTGGTCTCAGTATCCGTCGGCATCGGTCTCGTCCTTCCAGACCTTCTCCTGCCCGATGAACCGGGGGCGCTCCTCGACGGCGAGGAAGTTGTTCACGTCCTCGCGGGCCTTCGCCGCGACCTCGCGGGTGGGGTCGTAGTCGCGGGAGCCCTCGCTGCCGAGTGCCTCGTAGAGGTCGTCGAGGTCCTCGAAGTAGAGCTCGGCGACGCCGTCGAACTCGGCGTTCTCGGGATCGGTCGGGTAGACCGTCTGGTAGCGGACGACGCCCTCGATGTCCTTCGCAAGGGGCGAGTGGTTGTTCTCCCAGTAGTCGCGGAACTCCTCGTGGCTCATCCCGTCCTGCCGGACCAGCAGCGCCGAGTGCTTGTAGAGGCCGTCGGTGTCGCCGTCGACCTCGTCTTTCCAGACCTTCTCCTCGCCGATGAACCGGGGGCGCTTCTCGACGTCGAGGAAGTTGTCGACGTCCTCGCGGGCCTTCGCTGCGACCTCGCGGGTGGGGTCGTAGTCGCGGGAGCCCTCGCTACCGAGTGCCTCGTGGAGGTCGTCGAGCGTCTCGAAGTAGAGTTCGGCGATCCCGTCGAACTCGGCGTGCTCCGGCTCGGTGGGATAGACCGTCTGGTAGCGGACGACGCCCTCGATGTCCTTCGCCAGTGGCGAGTGGTTGTTCTCCCAGTAGTCGCGGAACTCCTCGTGGCTCATCCCGTCCTTCCGGACGAGCAGCGCTACGTGCTTGAACATGCGAGTGAGGAATCACGGGTTGGCCACATAAAACATGCCATCTCCCCGGTCGACGGCGGAGCCGAGACGGGTCGCCCCACGAGCACGCGTCCGAGTCAGGCGTTCGTCCCGTACCGGAGACTGATGTGGATCTCGTCGATGGCGGCGAGCAACGTGTCCGGGAGCTCCTCGGTGAGGAACGAGTCCTTGACCCGGTGGGCGGGGCCGGAGATGCTGATGGCCCCGACGGGGTAGCCGTCCTCGTCGCGGATCGGCGCGCCGATGGCGTTGAGACCGGTCACCGACTCGCCGATGTTGAACGCGTAGCCCCGGTCGCGGATCGCGTCCAGCTCCTCGCGCAGCTCGTCCTCGGAGGTGATGGTGCTGTCGGTCTGTTCCTCGAGGCCACGGCGCTCGACGATCTCGTCGAGTTCGTCGTCCGGGAGGAACGCCAGCATCGACTTCCCGGCGGCGAGCTGGTGGAGGTTGCGCCGCTGGCCGACCTGGGCCGACGTCTCCAGCGGGTTGTCGCCGTGAGCCTTGTAGAGGTGGACGCTGTGGTCGTCCTCCTTGGCGACGAGCCAGACCTTCTCTCCGGTCGTCTCCGCGAGCCGGTCAACCTGCTGGCGACCGACGTCGAAGAACTCGACGTACTCTCTCGACCGCCGGCCGAAATCAAGCAGCCTGAGACCGAGCGAGAAGCGCCCATCGTCGTCGCGAACGATCAGGTCGTTCGCCTCGAGGGTGAGGAGGTGTCGGTGGATGGTGCTGCGTGCGATGTCGAACTCCGCGGTCAGATCGGCCAGCGACTGCCCCGGGGTCGACTTCAACGACTCGAGGATCTGGATGGAGTACTCCGTCGTCTTCACCGGGCGATTGACGGAATCGGTTGGTGTCATGCTCCGGCGTACGAAGTGGGGCCAGTTAATTCTTGGCAGTGAATCCGAGTAGCTGGGACGAATCTGGTGGCGGACGGTGCGACGAAAGATGCGAGCACTGGTCTACGACCGGCTCAGGACGGACTCGGACTCGAAATCGAGCGTGTACAGGCGCTTCCGGGCGTCCCGGAACGAGTACCGGGTCGTCAGGTGGTCTCCGTCCTCGAGTCTGTTCAGCGCCGCCCTGACAGTCCGGGGCGGGAGGAGCGACTCGTCGGCGATCTCCCGTTGGCTCAACTCGCCCTCGGCGTCGAGCACCTTCGCGACGAGCTTGACGCTGGGCGGGTACTCCTGCAGGACCGCGACCGCCGTCTGGTCCCAGGTCGACGATTCCTCGTGGGGTTGGTGGCTCATCGCTGCGTACGTGTCGTTGTGGCACCGGCGAGAAAAACGGTCGGGTCTGACTTTCCGCTCATGTTAACCTGCTGCAGCGGAGTGGGCAGCATCCAATCCGGACGGGTCCCGTGTGGGTCACAAGCGGTAGACGAACTCGGGGTCGCCAAGCGCATCCGATGGCGAACGAATCGGATACGAACTACTCGGATTATGAACGTCCATCAGTCGTCCACGTTCCGAGTAATTGTTCCGGATAGTTTCCGTTGAGTCGTACAGTCAGTCGTCCAGGCTCGAGCCATCTCAGGTGTACTTACGGCAGAAAACTGTTGGAACCCCCAACCTGAGACGGGTGTCTCGCGAGAATGCAGGGTGTGTTGATTGGTACCAATCAATATGCGCGGGGCCGCAATACGTCCAAGTAGATTGGATACCAAGATGCGTTTGTTACAAAAATAGGGCTGTAACAGATTTGCCCGTGGGTTCCGGTGCTGGTCGACCTTACGGCAGAACGCTGCAGTTCGAGCCACGGGGGTGACTCCGATGGTCGGCACGTGGTCGCTGTATGAGAAACATACTTCAAGCGAATCGAACACCGGGGGTCGCAAGAACAGTCGACGGGCGCGGGGTCGGATCTGCAGGGCGGCGGTACACGGCCTTCAGGTTGATTCACCACCGACACTCGTCGTGTTTCGCAGTTGTGGTGGGCGAATGGGGCGATGGAGGCCCAGGGAGTTCGATGCGACGGAGGTACCGAGGTTGAAATAGTTTCGAAACTGTCATTTCACGATGATGTTTTGCGGCTCGGTGTCGAACAACTACAGACGGTATGTCACCCCGATTGACCCGGCGACGCTTCCTGACGACAGCGACAGGTGCGAGTGCAGTAACAAGTGTGGTCGGTGCTGTGGCAGCACAGGACGGCGAGCGCCAGACCATCGAGATGACGGACTCGCTCGTGTTCGATCCGGATTCGATCACGATTGCCCCGGGGGACACCATCGACTGGGTGAACGTCGGCGGTATCGGTCATTCTGTCACGGCGTACGAGGACGAAATCCCAGAAGACGCGGAATACTTCGCGTCGGGCGACTTCGACGCGGAAGGACCAGCTCGGAACGGCTACGCTGTCGGTAACACCGCGGCCGGTGACATCCCCGGAGGCGAATCCTTCAGGCACACGTTCGATGTCGCTGGGTCCTACGAGTACTTTTGTATCCCACACGAAGGCGTGGGGATGGTCGCCAGTATCGAAGTCACACCGGGCGGGGCACAGGAGGGGAGTGACGGCCCGGCGATTCCTACGATCCCCGATGCGGCCTGGACCCTGGTCGTTCTCACGACGGTCGCGTTACTCACGGTCACCGGGCTCGCGTACATCTTCCTGAAGTACGGTGGCGATTATGGACTGGAAGAGGAAGGGTAGCGAGGGAGGACGGGTCTGCCGGGCAGCAAACCGATGTAGTGGTCCGCGACGGTGGGCCTCTGCGAGTTACTCTGCCTGGCTCCCGTACTGACAGGCGCTTCGCACGCTTCGACCACGAACTGTCGGGTGGCTCGCACACGGATGGAACGACCCTCATGGGACGATGGTGACGGATGCTGGAGACCGTCTCGCGACGGCTTCTGCGACACTCCCGAGGAGCGCCTCGCTTCGTCACGCCGCCACTTTCACCACACGGACCTCCCGGTCGGAGTCCGCCAGTACCTTCCGGGCGACGCCGGAGAAGTGCTCGTCGTGGTCGCCGTGCTCCCCGACGAGGATTACCTCGGCGTCGACCTCGTCGGCGTACTCCATGATGACCTCGTGTGGGATGCCGTGGCGGGTGTCGCCTTCGACATGGACCTCCCGCTGTTCGGCCAGCTCCGTGACCTCGTTGACACAGAGGGCCGCGTGGTCGTCCGCGTAGATGGTCGCCAGCTCTGCCGAACTGAGCGCGGGGTCGTCGAACCGGCGTCTGTCCACGACACAGAGGACGTGCAACGGTGCGTCACGCTCCGCGGCCAGTTCGATGGCCTGTTCGGCGGCGTGTCTTGCGTACTCACTCCCGTCCGTGGCCAGCAGGATGGTGCTCATACAGTGTGTGGTTCGGCGGGCAGGGGATTAACTGTTGGTCCTCGACAGCGCGTCGACCGTCGTGGGCTCCCATCGACCGCCGTCGAAGCGCACTGTGCGTCCAGGGAGGTCGTTCCGGTGGGTCTCGACCATGTCTCTGCCCCGCACAGCGACACGGTCGTGCGGTACCGTCTTGCTACTTCCAGCTGCTACTTCCAGCCGCGTTCGTAGTATACGCCCCGTACAGCGGTAACGACGGTCTACCGACGGTTCGACCGTCCGTGCGCTCCTCGGTCATCGTGGGGGCGACAACTGCCACCAGTGACGGTGTCGTTACGAATATATGGTTGTAACACTTCGTCCTGGAACACATGGTTGAACGCGAGAACTGTGGCTGCAAGGTGGGACGCGTCACTGCCGAGTACGGCCGCAGCGACGTCGACGACTGGCTGACGGCGGAGTGGCAGGACGGCACGAGCGTCCGCAGTCTGACCGAGACGCTCAACAGGGACCTCGTGGAGGCCGAGCTGACCGCTGTTGACGTGAGTCGATTCGAGTGGAGTCGGACCCCCGTCTACGAGGCCCTGCACACGGACGAGCTCGCCGAATCGGAGGTGATCGAGATCAGGCGAGAACTCGACCGGGCCGGCGTCGACGTCGAGCAGCTCGCCGACCGTCTCGTCTCACATCAGACGGTGTACCGCCATCTCACTAACTGTCTGGAGGCGTCGGGGCCCGACGAGAAGACTACCACGGAACGGAGTGAACAGGCCAGAGATCGGATATACGCGCTCCAGCAGCGGACGTCGCTGGTGACGGAGTCGACACTCGAATCGCTGCAGAACGCCGGGGTTACGGACGTCGGTGACCCCGAGGTGCTCGTCGACGTCCGGATAGTCTGCCGTGACTGCGGACGGTCCATGGACCTGGAACGGGTACTGACCGACGGCTGTGACTGTCCTTCGGAGTAACTCGCGGACGAGTGAGTGAACGACAAGAACTAAGAGCCGTCGAGGGTATCGCCAACTATGTCGAAGGCTGAATCCCTGCGCGGGGAACTCTCTCTTCAGGTGGAGAACGTCGGCGGTATCTCGCGGACGTCGGTGACGCTCTCGGAGGGCGTCTCCGTGCTGGAGGGACGGAACGCGACGAACCGGACCTCCTTCCTGCAGGCGTTGATGGCGGCGATGGGGAGCGACCAGTACACGCTCAAGGGAGATGCGGCGGAGGGTCGTGTGGAGCTCTCGCTCGGGGATACCGTGGTCGAGCGCCGGTTCGAACGCCGAAACGGGACCGTCACCGCGACCGGGTCCGGCTATCTGGACGACCCCGAGACCGCCGACCTGTTCGCGTTCCTCCTCGAGGAGAACGAGGCTCGCCGGGCGGTCGCTCGCGGGGAGAACCTCCACGAACTCCTCACCCGTCCGATCGACACTGCCGAGATCGAGGCGGAGATCGAGCTCCGCCAGGCCGAGAAGCGGGACATCGACGACCGGCTCTCGTCGATAGCGGAGCGGGAGCCCGAGCTGGTGGAGCTCGAACGCCGCAAACGGGAGCTCGAGTCGGCCATCGGGGAGCGACGCGAACGGCTCGACGAACTGGCTGCCGAGATCGACCGGGCGGACGGCGACCTGTCGGCGGGGCGGGAATCCACGGCGGCCATCGAGGAGCGGCTGTCGGAGCTGAAGGAGCACCGCTCGCAACTGGAGGACATCCGATTCCAGCTCGAGACGCTCCGTGAGACAATCGCCTCGCTGGAGTCGGAGCGCGAGGAGAAACAGGACCGTCGAGCAGTGTTGGCCGACCGACCCGGTACGGACCTCGATGCCCTCCGGAGCGACCTCGCGGACCTTCGGGAGCGCCAGCGTACGGTGACCGCGCAGATGAACGAACTCCAGAGCGTCGTGCAGTTCAACGAGGAGATGCTGACGGGGACTGACAACGAAATCGCGGCCGTGCTCGCCGATGACGACCACGACGAGCGGGACGGACCGGTCACGGACCAGCTGCTCGAGGACGAGAGCTCCGTGACCTGCTGGACCTGTGGCTCCCGCGTCGCCCGCGAGGACATCGAGGAGACGCTCGACCGACTCCGCTCGTTCCGACAGGAGAAGCTGGCCGAACGGGAGTCCATCCGGGACCGCATCGACGAGACGACCGAGCGGATCGCCGAGGCCGAGGCGTCAGAAGACGAACGGGAGTCACTCGAGGACCGGCTGGCCGAAATCGACGTCCAGCTCGACGCGAAACGCGCCCGCATCGAGGAACTCGAGGAGACGCGGGAGACGCTACACGAGGAGATCGAAGCGCTCGAGGCGGCAGTCGAGGAGGAGCAGTCGTCCGACTACGACGAGATACTGGCACTCCACAGGGAGGCGAACAGGGTGGAGCTGGAACTCGACCAGAAGGAGGACGAGCTCGCCACCGCCGAGTCCGAGATCGAGGAGCTCGAATCGCTCCTCGACGACAGAGCGGAGCTGGAGGCCCGCCGGGACCAGCTGGTCGAGGAGCTGGACGAGCTCAGGAACCGGATCGACCGCCTCGAGGAGAACGCCGTCGAGGAGTTCAACGACCACATGGCGGAGATACTCGACATCCTCGGGTACGAGAACATCGCCCGCATCTGGATCGAACGCAAGGAGCGGGAGACGGAACAGGGCCGCAGGAAGGTCGAGGAGACGGTGTTCGAGCTCCACATCGTCCGGGAGTCCGAGTCGGGGGGTGCGTACGAGGGCACCGTCGAGACCCTCAGCGAGAGCGAGCGCGAGGTCGTCGGTCTCGTCGTCGCCCTCGCGGGGTATCTCGTCCACGAACTCTACGAGTCGGTCCCCGTGATGCTGCTGGACTCGCTGGAGGCCATCGACTCGGACCGCATCGCGAAGCTCGTGGCGTACTTCGCCGAGTATCCGGAGTTCCTCGTCGTCGCACTGCTCCCGGAGGACGCGGACGCGGTAGACGTCGACAAGCGGACCATCACGGAAATCTGAGTCGACAGGGTGTCCGCCCTCGTCCCGTCGGTGGTTCGGTCCGAGCCGGTTCGACCGAGTACAAACCCGCTTCTGTAACAACATCTAACTGAGAGTATCGAAGATATACAAATATTCATATAAATGTTATCTGGCTGTCTCTCCTGCTCACCAGTTGGACTGGGTTCGTGATATGGCATTCGAACCCTCCCTTTTCTGTCCTTCTCAGGCGGGGAGACAACAGTAAAACGATAGTATACTTTGGTATTCGGTGTATTCCAGATTCGACTGCGAACTGTGCGCGCTGCTGGGTGGAACTACCACCGCAGCCCAGATTGGAACAATCCTCCGATTTCAATAATAGTCTAGTTATATAGGGATAGTGTCCAGCGAGCCTCGAAACCCATCTCGGATGGAGTGGCCCGTACGACATCGCCTACTCTGTGGTCGCCGATACCCTCTGCATGGTCGTCGTGGAATAAGGCCCGACCCAGGACGACGCGGTCGCCCGCCACGCAACGGGCCGCAGCAGGAACGTTTATCTGAACAGCGACTGGGAACTCCACATTCACTGATGTCGGCACGCGCAACACGAGGCGGATGGGTCTGGGCTGTGGTCGCCGTGCTGCTCTCGGCGCTGGCGATCCCGTGGTTCCTCTGGCGGGACGGGACGGTCGTCGCGGGGCTCCCGGTGTGGCTCTGGTGGCACATCGGCTGGATGCTGCTGGCCTCGGTCGCCTTCCGGGTGTTCGTTCGTCGGGCGTGGGGCGTCGGGATCGAGGAGGTGTGACCCATGGCGGAGACCACACTCCAGCTGGGAATCGTCACCGGCTACCTACTGGTCGCGCTGGGCGTCGGCCTGCTGGCCTACCGGCTGACCGACCGGACGGCCGAGGACTACTACCTCGCCTCGCGGACCTTCGGCACCGTCGTCCTGCTCTTCACGACGTTCGCGACGCTGCTGTCGGCGTTCACCTTCTTCGGGGGCCCGAACCTCGCGTACTCGGCGGGGCCGGAGTGGATACTCGTGATGGGCCTGATGGACGGCATCCTCTTCGCCATCCTCTGGTACGTACTGGGCTACAAGCAGTGGCTCGTCGGCCGGAAGAACGGCTACGTCACGCTCGGCGAGATGCTCGGCGACCGGTTCGGCTCCACCTGGCTCCGGGGTGCCGTCGCCGCCATCAGCATCTTCTGGCTGTTCCCGTACGTGATGCTCCAGCAGAAGGGTGCGGGGCAGGCGATCGTCGGGCTGACAGACGGCGCAGTCCCGTTCTGGGTCGGGGCGGGGGGGATTACGCTGTTCATGATTCTCTACGTCGCTATCGCGGGAATGCGCGGTGTCGCCTGGACCGACACGCTCCAGGGTCTGTTCATGCTGGGCATCGTCTGGGTGGCCATCGGCTGGGTGCTCTCGGCCGCGGGCGGGGCGACCGCCGCGACGGACGCTGTTGCGGCATCGAACCCGGAGTTCCTCCGGCTGGGAGGTGGCGTCTACTCGCCCCAGTGGATGCTCTCGACGGCGATCAGCATCGCCTTCGGCGTGACGATGTTCCCCCAGATCAACCAGCGGTTCTTCGTCGCGCGGTCGAAGCGCGTGCTCAAGCGGACGCTGTCGCTGTGGCCCGTGCTCGTCGTGTTGCTTTTCGTCCCGGCGTTCATGCTCGGGACGTGGGCCGCGGGGCTTGGCGTCGAGGTGCCCGAGGGGGGGAACGTCGTCCCGGCCGTGCTCGAGGCGTACACGGCACCGTGGTTCACGGCCGTCGTCGTCGCCGGCGCGATGGCCGCGATGATGTCCTCGAGTGACTCGATGCTGCTCTCCGGGGCCTCATACCTCACCAGGGACCTCTACCGGCCGCTGACCGGCCGGGCAGACGCGGTGGACGACGCGCTCGGTGGCGAGGCGACGGTCGCACGGATCGGTGTCGTGATATTCGCGTCGCTGTCGTTCGTCGCCAGCCTCTACGCGCCCGGCACGCTGGTCCAGATCGGCGACACCGCGTTCAGCGGCTTCGCACAGCTCGCGCTCCCCGTGCTGGTGGCGCTGTACTGGGACGGGACGACGAAGTGGGGGATCTCCGCCGGTATCGGTGGCTCCCAGCTGTTCTACCTCCTCAGCACGTTCGAGGTGCTGCGATACCTCTCAGAGCTCCTGCTCGGCCGTCCGGTCGTCGCCCTCCCGGCCGACTACTTCGGCTGGACACCGGCCATCGCCGGGATGCTCCTGGGGCTGGCCCTGACCCTCGCCGTCTCCAGGTGGACCACGAACAGTGCGGGCGAAGATCCATCGGTGTACGCGGTTACTGGCGCCGAGGCCGACTGACGCAGCCGCCGAACTCACAGTCGTGGCACTGTCTCTGTCCCCGAGTTAATACACGAACTACTTACGGGCTGGAGCTGACGAACAATTCGTGTCTTCCGAAACCGTACAAGCGTCGCCCCGGCCTGATACCCCGTTTCTGAACGAGGTTGGGTCCTGCAATCACCGAGGAGTCCCGTTCTCTGAAGAACCTGGGGAGCTGTCCACACTGAAGGAAATATCAGGATAGATACTATGGAGGTTCACTTTCCTCTCAGCTCGGTATTTGGTAGAAGTACTTGAGTCGAGATTGGCAGCTGTGGCGGCCAAGACTGTCGCTCTGGTGGTTCCCGTCAGAGTGGTCTAGCCAGCCGGTCTAGCCAATCTCGACCAGATATGCATGGACCAGGCAAAAAAACGCAGGAGGGAGAGGGTGGTCCAGGCAAACGCCGGTGGATTATCGACTAGTATACGGAGGGTTCGATCCGTTAAAGTCCCAGTCGAACTATCCCGCGCAGGATCCAAAATATACTCGAGATTACAAATATCCAGAACCGTTTCGACCCGTTCGCGATCAGGGTGGTCGAGTACGAGTGGGGGATGTGAAACGCTGGTCGATGGGGCAGTGATTACGGGGAGAAGCATTGCCGTCGCGGGTATCGGTCCTCGTGCTGGACGAACCGACAATGTCCGTGGCCGTGAGGCGACGTTCTACACCTCAATATCCGAACAGAACTCAGAAATATCTCGAAAGGCGTACTAGCTTGTGTGATGCAACCAATTGTCACGGCAGGGGCGAGTACAGACGTCGCAGTCGGGAACAGAGCCGTGGTCGGGTTCGAGGTGAGCACGTGATGGCGTCGACGACGGGGTACGGGTTCACTCGGCGTGAGGTGGCAGACCCCAGCCTCGACGGGACGGGTGGTCTCGTATGAACGGTATCGACGGCGGAGTCGCGTTGGTCTCCGGTGCGGCCTCGGGAATCGGGCGCGCGACTGCCAAGCGGTTCGCGGAAGAGGGGGCGAGCGTCGTCGCGGCCGATATAGACGTAGAGGGCGGCGAAGAGACCGTTTCCCGGATCGAGGCCGATGGGGGCGAGGCCACGTTCGTGGAGACGGACGTCACGGACGAAGGCGACCTCGCCACCGCGGTCGAAACGGCCGTCGAAACGTACGGTGGGCTCGACTTCGCGTTCAACAACGCGGGTATCGAGGGCGACCAGGTCGGCTTCGCCGAACAGGACGACGCGAACTGGAACCGGGTCCTCGATATCAACCTCAACGGGGTGTTCTACGCGATGCGAGAGGAGATCCCGGCCATGCTGGAGGGCGGTGGCGGGGCCATCGTGAACACGTCCTCGATCGCTGGCATTCTCGGGTTCCCCAATCTGAGCCCGTACGTCGCAAGCAAGCACGGCGTCGTCGGACTGACGAGGACCGCGGCCGTCGAATTCAGCAGCGACGGCCTCCGGGTGAACGCGGTGCTACCGGGCGTCATCGACACGCCCATGGTCGCCCGCTCTGGCGAAGAGGACCCTGAGTCGATGGAGGCGACGGTCGCCGCGATCCCCGCAGACAGACTGGGTCAGCCGGAGGAGATCGCTGCCGCAGTCGTCTGGCTCTGCTCCGAGGACGCGTCGTACGTGACCGGGCAGCCACTCCCCGTCGACGGGGGCTACTCGGTCCAGTAGCGTCACCTCGGGCTCCTCCACTCAGCACGTCCGAAGCCTGTCGGTAGCTGATTCTCGTCCCCGTGCTCGCTTCGCGACTCGCCCGAGACCGGGGGTGGTAGCAGGCCACAGAAGCTGACGACGACGTCCCTCGGAGGTTGACTTCGTCGAGGGCGTCGGTCATCGCCGATTCGCCGGTCTCGACGTGCAGGTCGCGGTCAACGAGCTTCTCCTCCCGGTTCACGAGGGCCCGGCAGAGCCTCCGAGCGGAGGGTGGCGGTGGCCTGGAAAAGGACCAGTCGATGCACGGGACACACCAGTGGCATAGCTCTTTCAACTGACCGAGCAGGACCGACACGGTACCCGTGGCCACAAAGGGCTAATCGGTGCGCCTCCTTCTTTCGATTATGAACCTCTCCGGGACTGCCCTCCAGGCGGTGATCGACCAGAGTCCGGACGGTCTCGTCGTCCTCGGACGGGAGGCTGGCCGGGTGGAGGACTGTAACTCGCGGTTCGCCGATCTCGTCGGGTCGGAGTGTCAGTCCCTCCGCGGGCGCGCACTGGCGGAGATCGTCGAACAGCGGAGCAGCCCGTCGTCCAGCCTGTTCGGCGAGCTCCAGGCGCTTGCTGACTCGGGAGCGACGACCGGATGGGTACTCCGGACGGACGCCGGTGGTGCGGTGTCCGTCGAGGTCCGGGTCGCTGCTGTCGAGGCTACCGCCGGTGAGGACCCACGCTACTTCGTCGTGAGGACCACAGCGACGACGGACACCGAGGCGATGTCCCGGAAGCTCCAGGCGATCGACACCGCGCCCATCGGTATCAGTCTCTCGGACCCCGGACAGCCCGACAACCCGCTCGTCTACGTCAACGAGGGCTTCGAGGAGCTCACCGGCTACAGTGAGAGCGACGTCGTTGGCCGGAACTGTCGATTCCTGCAGGGCGAAGGGACCGCTCGCGAGCCCGCCGCTCGACTTCGAAGGGGTATCGATGCCGAGGAGCCGGTGACCGTCGAGCTGCGGAACTACCGGCAGGACGGCAGCGAGTTCTGGAACCGGGTCACGGTCGCGCCGGTCCGGTCGGACGACGGTACGGTGTCGAGCTTCGTCGGCTTCCAGCAGGACATCACGGAGCAGAAACGGTACGAACAGCAGCTCGGACTGACCTCCGAACTCCTCGAGACGGTCCCGAGTGGCGTGTTCAGAACGACCCCTGACCCGGAAGGGACGTTCGAGTACCTGAATCCCGGACTGGTCTCGCTGCTGGGAGCGGAGTCGGACGATCAACTCGCCGGGCGGAGCGTCGTGGAGTTCTACGCGGAGCCGAGCGACCGCGAGGATCTCATAGCCGCACTCTACGACGCGGACTCCAACCAGGTCAAGCGAGAGGAGCAACTGCTGACCGTCGACGGTGAGACCATCGACGTCGCCGTGACGGCGTCGCTCTATCAGGACGACGACGGGACGGACCACATCCACAAGGTTGCACAGGACATCACGGAGCGAAAGGAGTACGAACGCCGACTGGAAGCCCAGCGTGACGACCTCGAGATGCTGAACGAGATACTCCGCCACGACATCCGGAACGACCTGCAACTCGTGACGGCGTACGCGGAGTCACTCGCGAGTCACGTCGACGACTCGGGGATGGAACTGCTCCGGACGGTTCAGGAGACCGCGAGCCACGCGGTCGAGCTGACGCTGACGGCGCGGAACATGTCCGAGGTGATGCTCTCGGCGGAGGAGAACACCGAGCCGGTCGACCTCCAGCGGACGCTCGAACGGGCGGTCGAGGACGCCAGGACGGAGTATACGGACGCGGAGGTCACGCTGGAGGAGTCGGTCCCGCGGGTCTCCGTTGAGGGCAACGACCTCCTCGGGTCGGTGTTCCGGAATCTCCTCGCGAACGCCGTCGAACACAACGCGAAGGTCGTGCCGGAGGTCCACGTGTCGGTCACGGAGCGAGCGGAGGCCGTGAGGGTCAACGTCGCGGACGACGGGCCGGGAATCCCTGACGACCGGAAGGATGCGGTTTTCGGGAAAGGAGAGAAAGGGTTGGGCAGCGACGGGACGGGGATCGGGCTCTACCTGGTGGACACCCTCGTCGACATTTACGGTGGTGAGGTCTGGGTCGAAGACGGTGCGCCCACCGGCTCGGTGTTCGTCGTCGAACTGCCGAAGGTGGAGCCACCGGAGTGACCTGACCTACTGCCGAAGCGCCCTGTCGACGTATTCGCGTGCGGTCTCCCGACCGGTCTCGAGGGCTTCGAGATCGTCCAACACCACTGCTCGGGTCCGGGCCCCGTCCGCAATCGTCATCAGTGAACGGGTGACGTAGTCGGCGTCGACGTCGGCGAACACGCCCTCGTCGATTCCGTGATTGATCACGGCCTTGAGTGTGTATCGGATGTACTCGTCGTTCTGCTGGAAGCGCTCACTGAACGCCTCCTTGTAGGGGGCTTGACTCCGCATCTCCAGCAGCGCGATGGAGAGGTCGGGGTTCTCCTGCGGTCTGACGAGGAGCTCGTCGAGCAGCAGTTCCAGCCGTTCTTCCGGGTCGGTCGTCTCGATGTCGTGTATCGAGTCGGCGAACCGATCGAGGAGGTAGTCGAGGAAGGCTGCGAGGAGTTCGTCCTTGGTCTCGTAGTAGTAATGCACTGCGGCCGTGGACTTCCCGTACTCGTCTGCGATCCGCTTGATCGTGAGGTTGGCGTACCCGTGTTCCCGAAGTGCCCGATAGGTCGCCTCCATGATCGCTCGTTCGGCGTCCGTGAAGGTACGCTCCGATGGTTCGCCCATTGGGTGCCGGTTCTACACACCGTTGGATAATAATTGTGCTCTCCGGGACGAACACTCTGGGTTATCAATCAGTTAGTCAGAGCTGCCACCAGACGGTACGTTAGCTGATGTAGATGAAATGCACCGTTGTCGAAGCCCTTTTGACTAATTAGTTAATAAGTTAGGATGGTAACCGCAAGAGCGTGTCATAGAAAGCCTCCCAAGGGAGGCCGCAGGGTTTGGAAACTGTGTCCAGCAGTACCAACGCCCTGCAAGACGTAGCTTCGGTAGACGACTTCTTGAATGTCGCGGCCACCGAGACAGTACCGCTGTTTGAGCACCTTGAGTTCGAGTTTCTGCTGGAGTACGACGTGTTCGCCCCCTCAAGGCGGGGGCGAACACGAGTCCATCAGCCACCAGACCTCTTTTGCGGCTTTCTGCACTGCTATTACAAGGACATCTACGGAACGCGTCCGGTTGCACGAGAACTCCAGAACGGTCTCGTTTGGTACTACTGTGGACTCGACAAACCGCCATCCAGAGACACGATTGACCGGTTTCTCACCGACCTCGAACACGTTATCGACGATGTCTTCGACAGGCTCGTCGAGCAGGCCGCCGCCCGCGGCCTGCTCGACTCGACGTACTCTATCGATTCGACACACGTTGAGCCGATCCAGTACAACGACGCGGCGTCATGGAACTACGATCCAACGGCTGAAGAGTACTACTACGGCTTCGGCTGTACGATTGTCTCGACCGGTGCAAAGATACCGATTGCAGCGGAGTTCACACAGGCCAAGCAAGCGGATCAGGAGACGGCGATGCGCGTCACGCGTGACGCGCTCGCCGTCGATACACCCATCTGGATGCTTGGAGACAGTGCCTACGACATCCTCGAATTGCACGACCGCCTGCTGGTCGCAGGCGTCGTGCCAATCGCCACATACAACCCGCGAAACACTGACGACCCGAAAGACATCGAGTACAGGATCGAAGACCGAATTGAGGAACACAGCGAGGACGTTCAGCTGGAACAATCTATCTTGGACGAGACGTACAATAACCGGACAGGAGTCGAACGAACCAACGACGCAGTCAAGGACTGCGGCCTCGGGCACGTCCGCGCCCGAGGCCACGTCCACGCACGAACAGAAGTATTCCTTGCGCTGTGTCTCCGACTCGTCGTTGTAATTACCAACTTCGAACGAGGAGATGATCTTGGACGTGAGAAGCTGACGCTATGAGGTGAATCGTATAACACACTCCATTGGGGGAGTCCTGCTGTATTTCCGTCTCCAGTCCCTTAGTATAGTATGAACAGAGTTCGCCAAGAGAGAAACCTCCATATTGTCCTGTTGGCATTGATGGCATTCAGTGCAATCATCTATTGGATCCTTGGTGCTGGGCTGACGGATTATTCTCTTGTTCCGTGGTAACGAGGGATACAGAGTTCAGAAGGACGCTCGTTTTTGCTTGCCGTCAACGAGAATAGTGTTGTTTCCCATCACCTGTATAATGTGATTTCGCGTCTCAAACTGAAGTCGCCACGAATTACTGCTGTGGTTGACCAATTCTCTTATCGCATCCGTAGAAACCTCGTCTTCGAGAACATTATGCAAGTTCTCGGGTTCTACCCCTTCAACATCAGCTATTGCTTCAATAATTTGCTGAGTAACCCTTTCATCCATAATAGTATTAGCTACTTACGTCTGAAACACTTGTTGTTCACCCTGTTCTGGGTGAGACATCGTTGACTTTTCTATGACAGGCTCAACCGCAATGGAGGACGACACAGCGACCGAGATCCTGGAGGCAACGTATCGTGCCCTCTGCCGACACGGATACGCGAACCTCACCCTGGAAGATATCGCCGACGAGGCAGACCGAAGCAAAGCCGCCATCCACTACTACTACGACAGCAAGGGGAACCTCTTCATCGAGTTCCTCGACTTTCTGTACGAACGGTACACTGCACGACTTCCGGCGGTCGACGGTGGCACCCCGCGAGAGCAACTGTTCGCGGTCTTCGAGACCGTCCTCACGAACGAAGCCGCGCCGCCTGGCCAGGAACTCCGCACTGCACTACTGGAGGCGAAGGCGCAAGCGCCGTACGACGACGCCATCCAGACACGGCTGACGGAGTTCGATGTGGTGCTGTTCGAACGGCTACGGGATATCCTCGCGGCTGGCGTGACGACCGGTGACTTCGCCGAAACCGTCGACCCGGCTGTCGACGCCGAGTTCCTCGTGACGGCCATCACGGGGGCTCACACACGACGCGTTGCCGTGGACTACCCGTCGGAGAAGCTCCACGCCACGGTGATACGGTACGCCGAGCAGCATCTAGTCGCCGACGAGCTATCGGAGGCAGCCCACTGATGGGGCTGCGAAGCCGCATCTCCGCGTTGTTCAGGGGTCCCGAGGAGTTCGACCTGACGTCGGGCAGCATCGGGAAGCCACTGTTCTTCCTCTCGATGCCGATCGTCGTGACGAACCTCCTTCAGACGGCGTACAACCTGGCTGATACGTTCTGGCTCGGCCAGTACAGCACGGACGCCCTGGCTGCGATTAGCTTCGCGTTCCGATGGTCTTCCTGCTCATCTCGCTCGGGATGGGGATCTCCGTCGCGGGCAGCGTCCTCGTCGCCCAGTTCACGGGTGCGGGTGAGGAACGCGAGGCCGAGTACGCCGCCTCGCAGACGGTGACCTTCGCTGTCATCGCCTCCGTCGTCCTCGGTGCCATCGGCTACGTCGGCGTCGACACGTTCCTCGGTGTGATGGGTGTCTCTCAGGACGTCCAGCCGCTCGCGACGAGCTACATGGAAGTCATCTCACTGGGCCTGCTGTTCATGTTCGGCTTCGCCGTCTTCGTCGCGCTCATGCGCGGGTACGGCGACACGATCACACCGATGATCGTGATGTTCGGCTCTGTCGTTCTCAACATCATCATCGACCCGTTCCTCATCTTCGGCTGGACGGTCGTCGAGAACGCACCCCTCGTGGGCACAGTCGCGTTCCCCGAACTCGGCATCCAAGGGGCCGCCATCGCGACGATCTTCTCGCGCGCGATAGCACTGGTCGTCGGCCTGGCTATCATGTTCCGTGGGAACCGTGGCGTCCAGATCCGCCTCCACGACATGGTCCCCGACCTCTCCTATCTCCGCCGACTCGTTCGCATCGGTCTTCCGGCGTCCGTCGAAGGTACCGGACGAGCAGTGTCGATGAACCTTCTGCTGGTCATCGTCGCGATGTTCCCGGACACCGTCGTCGCCGCGTACGGCATCGGGACCCGTGTCTTCTCGGTCGCCTTCCTCCCCGCACTCGCCGTCGCCCGTGGCGTCGAAACGATGACGGGCCAGAACATCGGTGCCGACAAACCGGACCGCGCCGAACGAGCAGCAGGGCTGGCTGCGAAAGTCCTCTTCGGTGTCCTCAGCGTCGGTGGCGTCGTCGCCTTCGTGTTCCCGGAGCCCATCGTCTCGGTGTTCGTCGGTGCCGACCAGACGAACGCTGCCGATGTGATCAGCATCGGAGCCGAGTTCATCCGTTACGTCGCGCTAACGTTCGGGTTCATGGGTATCATGCGGGCATACACGGGGAGCTTCCGCGGTGCCGGGAAGACGCTCACTGCGGCCGCGATATCCGTGCTGACGCTCGGTGTCATCCGATTCCCGATCGCGTGGGTCACTGCGGGCACGCTCGGTGAAACGGGCGTCTGGCTGTCCTTCGCTGTCTCGAACGTCGTCGGAGCGACCATCGCGTACGTCTGGTACCGCCGCGGAACGTGGCGCGGGAGTGGCCTGACCGAACCCGAAGTCGACCTCGACGAAACTGGCGTCGGGGCGACAGCGAGCGATGACGGCCTTTGAATTCGAGACATCAGACGTGACTGTCTCGATCCGGAATCCAGAACAGCCGACAGCGCAGCAGCGTGAGATCCCAAATCACGGTTCCACCGGTTGCCGGGGGAGTTGCGTGGTGTGAATGCCGACGAAGGACGTGGGACGGTGCGGTCGTCCGCGTCGACCGCGAGTGCGCCCGGCAGTGAGTGGTCACTACCGGGTGAGTATGATACGTGCGTGCATTCAAACCCCCGCACTGCGAACACCCGGTGAATGCAGCTGGGGCTGGTACTCTACGGCGAGCTCGACACGACGACAGGGGGGTTCAGGTACGACCGACGGCTGGTCGAGGAGCTGCGGGCGGCCGGTGAGACGGTCACCGTCCACGAGCTCCCGTGGTACGACTACCATCGCGGCCTGTGGGCCGGCCTCCGGGGGACGCCGCCCGACCTCGAGCGGTACGACGTCGTGCTGCAGGACGAACTCGCACATCCGACGCTCGTCGGCTGGAATCGACGGGTCGACAGCGAGACGCCCATCGTCTCCATCGTCCATCACCTCCGGGCGAGCGAGCGGTGGTCACCGCTCCGACAGCGGTGGTACAGTGCCGTCGAACGGGCGTATCTCCGCAGCGTCGACGCCGTGGTGACGACCAGTCACGACACGGCCAGGACGGTTCGAGCGCACGGCTACGACGGGCCGTTGCACGTCGGGCAACCGGCCGGCGACCGCTTCGACGACCGGACCACTCCTGCCCCGACGGTGATCGAGCGACGCGCGATCGACGGGCCGCTTCGGATCGTCGCGGTCGGGAGCGTCGTCCCACGGAAGAACGTCCACGGGCTGATCGACGCGGTGGCGGCAGTGCCGGACTGTGAGCTGACGGTCGTCGGCGCTCTGGACGCCGCTCCCGACTACGCGGAGCGTCTCCAGCGGCAGGTGACGGCGGCGGGCATCGACGACCGAGTGACGTTCACCGGGTTCCTCCCGGACGCCGACCTGGCCGACCGACTGGCAGCCGCACACCTGTTGGCGGTCCCGTCCCGGCACGAGGGGTTCGGCATCGTCTACCTCGAAGCGATGGGGTTCGGCCTCCCCGTCATCGCGTCTGCGGCCGGGGGTGCCGGTGACGTCGTCGTCGACGGCGAGAACGGCTATCTCGTCTCACCCGACGACCCGGACACGCTCCGGGAGCGCCTCGCCCGGCTGGCCGACGACCGAGAGCTGCTCGTGCGCCTGGGGACGGCCGCCGCGGACACGGCCGCGCGACAGCCGTCGTACACCGCGACGACCACCGGGCTGCGGGCGTTCCTCCGCTCGCGCGTCCTGGATCGATGAGCCGGGAGATTGAAGCCCCGAACGGTGGTGAACGCTCCATGGACAGTCAGTGCACGTACTACGCCTCGCCGGCGTGGCAGGCCCGCGTGGAGGCGAGCCTGCGCGAGTGGTCGATGCACATGTTCCTGCGCTTTCGCGCCGAATCCGGCGTCAACCAGGTCCGGACCAACCGCGGCCGGACGGCCGCACTGGAGCGCCTCGGCGAGCGCCTCGACGAGTCGCCCGCACGACTCCGATGGACGCCCGCATGGACGCTCTGCCAGCGGTACGACGCCGAGACGCTCGGGTTCACCTGGGACGAGGTCGAGACCGCGTGGCGCGAGGTGAACATGCTGGCCGATGCGGCAACCGACGACCCTGCGAGTGCATGCCCGCACGAGGCGGTCCGTGACGACCGCTGTCTGTTCCACCTCCCCCCGGACGAGAAGGACGACGAACGGGTCCGGGATGCGCTCGTGGCGGCCATCGAATCGGACGACCCCGCCGACCGGGCGCTCGACGGTGCGCGCTTCGGAACGCTCGACCTGTCGAACCGGGAACTGACCGCCTCCGTGACGGTCCCGATCGACCTCCGATTCGCGGTCGTCCACGGCGGGCTCGACCTCTCTGGGACCACGATCCCCGACAGCATGTTCTCGATGCGGTTCGCGACCGTGCGCGGCGACGCGTCGTTTCGCAGCGCGCGGTTCGGTGAGACGGCCACGTTCGTCGGCGCTGGCTTCCGCCGGAACGTCTCCTTCTATCGGAGTCGCTTCGAGAGCAAGGCACGATTCACACGCGCCCGGTTCGGTGACGAAGCCGACGGCTCACCCGGAGGAGCGGAGAAAGACCGTCGCTACGCCACCTTCGCCAAGGCCCAGTTCGAGCAGAGCGCGAACTTCCACGGCGCACAGTTCACCGCGGTCGCGAACCTCGACGAGGCCGCCGGTCGTGGACTCACGACGCTCGTCGACACGAGCTTCGCCGACGAGGCACACGCACGCGACGCCCGGTTCGACGATATCAGGCTCGCACCGGCCGCAGCGGCCACGCCGGTCGATCTCTCCCGAAGCAGGCTCGACGGCGGCGAACTCCGACTGACGGACAGTCGTGCCGACCTCACCAAGGGGGTGCTCGGCGACGTCGACCTCGTCGGGAGCGACGAACCCGGCCCCCGACTGGACCACCTGCGGCTCTTCCGGACCGAGTTCGACGACTTCGACGTCGCCGGCCACCGCGACGCCTTCGAAGCGGTCGACTGGCGGATCCACGGCTACGGCCGCGACGGTGGGCTCCGCGCAGCGGTCGGCCGGTGGCTCGGGCTCTGGAGCGATACGACGGACGCAGCACTCGGAATGGCCGGCATCGAGAACACCTACCTCCGCGCCAAGCGCGGGGCGACCGCGGCGGGCGACACCCGGGCGGCGGGCGAGTTCTTCCGCAAGGAGATGGGGTATCGACGGCTGAGCCACGGCGAGCGCCTCCGTGCGTTGCCACGCCGTCGTGGCTGGACCGGCCTCTGGCGGTGGGTGGCCAACCTGACGATGGGCGCGACGACCGGCTACGGCGAGCGCCCGAGCAGGGTGGTGCTGTCGTCGGCCGGCCTGTGCCTCGGGTTCGCAGTGCTGTATGCGGCCGGTCTCGCCCCTGGAAGCGCGGGTGTCCCGTTCCGCGAGTACGTCCTCTTCAGCTTCCAGAGCTTCATCTCGTTCATCATCGGCACCCCACCGGTCCCCGGCGTGGACTCGTTCGGCCTCCGGGTGTTCTCCGCGCTCGAGGGCTTCATCGGGGCGTTCTTCGTCGCACTGTTCGTGTTCACACTCACGCGGTCGGTCCACCGATGAGGGGCCTGTCCACGCCCGACGGGCTCGAACGGGTCCCACGACGGACGGTCATCGACCACTGGCTCGCCCTGGAGGCGGACAAGCGCGACGACAACCTCGATGCCGACCGGATCGACGAGCTCTCGACGCGCGAGGCCCACGAGGCACTGCTCGCGAGGAAACCGGGCGCGGCGGCCATCTTCCACGCCGACCCAGCGCCCCGGTGGTATCGACTCCAGCTCCGGGAAGCCGAGCTCCGGCGACTCCGCTACATCGACGGGCCCGCCGATTCGCTGTGGGGCGGCCTCGCAGACGACCGTCGCGTGCTCGATGGCGCTCGACGAATCCAGCAGGAACCGCCCGCGACGCTCGCCGCGGAGACCGGCGTCGACGTCGAGCACATCCTCGCCGACCGGGAGCGAGTGGCCGCCGGGGAGTCGGTGCCCGCGCCGGTGTTGCTCACCCGACGTGGGCGAGCACAGACCAGGATACTCGACGGGAACCACCGCGTGACGGCCGTTCTCCTCCACCTGCTCGAGACCGGTGAGTACGACCCGATGACCGCGTACCTCGGCAGCCAGCCGAACCCCATCGTCCGGCCGCTCCGTGAGCGCCTCGCCGGCCTCGTGCGCAGCGTCGTCGAGGACCGACGCTTCTGAACGGTGGTGTGTCCCGTTCCCCGAGAGCACTCGGCGGTCCCACGGCTGACCTCCGTCCCTTCTCAGATGCTGGGTTCGAAGCGAGCGGATCTGGGGGTGGCGATGCCCCTCGATGAGACGCACCTGCTGTCGAACGAGGGGGAACAGGATACGCAATGGTGAAGATGGACCCGAACTTCGGATCCTGGTTCGTCTCGAACGATGTCGAGCGGGGGGTGACGTCCTCCACGTGCTGAAGGGTGAGGATTCCCACGGGACCGCACCGCTGAGTTGAGATGTTTCGGAATCGTAGCCGCCTCGGGAGACGACTACTGGTTGTACCAACCAGCCGTTACTCCTCTCCCAGCATGGGATTCAGAGGTACTTACAGCTCAGTACGAAACGACACTAATCGACACATCCGGTCAGCGCGGTGACCGTTGCTTGCCGGGGAGTTGTGGGATCCATCCCCACGTAAAAGCACGGGGCTCCCCCCGTGACTTTCCGTAATGTTCGCAATCGCCATTCGGGGTGCGAACTATCTGCGGATGGATGACACGCTCTCCCGGTTGGGCCGAAACCTCACAATCCGGAGCCCCGGTGAGCGATGTTTCGTCAGGCCTCCTGCGGCGCGAACACTGATTCGACCTGGCCGCTCTGGCCGTTGTGGACGAAGATGGTGATGAGATCGCCCGGCTCGAGCTTCGTTTCACCGTGTGGCGTGAGGACCTCACCGTCGCGTTCGAGCGCGACGACGAGCAGGCCCTCCTCCAGGAGCCCATCGGAGTTCGCCTCTCGAAGCGTGGTTCCCGTAATCGGGGCACCCTCACGTACCGTGAGTTCGACGACCTCGGCGTCGCCGGCGAGACTCATGAAATCAGTTATCGACGGGGAGTGCCGCGTCTCGGCCGGACCGTACGGCCGATACGGCCGGAAGTGCTCGCGCTTGATGATGTCCTGGTCCTCGATCTCCACGCCCAGTTCGAGGATCGCATCCCCGATCCGTGTGAGATCTCTGGTGTCGCTCCCGACGGCTTTGATCTCCAGATCGGCCTTCCCGGTCATGATCTCACGGATGTTCACGACCCCTGGAATCTGGAGGATCTGCTTCGCGAGTTTGGTTCGATCAGCTGCCGCACTCGTACACTTGAACCGGTTCGTGAGCATCCCTTCCGCCCTTTCGTAGTCGATATCGGCGTGGTAGCCTCTGATGATTCCCTGCTCCTCTAACTGGTTGATCCGGTTACGGATTGTCCCCGCTGACACGTTCACTTCCTCAGCGATGTCGGGCGCAGAGGTGTCACGTGCCTCGAGAGCCAGATGATAGAGGATTCGCTTGTCGATTTCATCTAGCCGGTAGTCCATGTCGTACCCGTAGGGTCCGTGCTGCCAAACCATTTCTGTTCACCGTTCCTGTCTTCGGTTCCTGAACCAGTTGTACGGGAGATAGCCAGCGAACACGAGCAGGTACAGTACGGCGAGTCCGACCGAAATCGGCGACCGGCCGACGATGGCGAGTATCCCGATGAGCAGCGGGCCACTGAGGAGGAGCGCATCGAACACGGGATCGTCCGGGCCGGACTCGAAGACGTAGCGGACCAGGGGGAGTTCGTCGAGTCTCATCGGTACAGTCCTCCACGGGTGAACAACGCCCTGAGCAGTACGAGGACGGGAATAATCTCCAGCCGACCGATCCACATGTTGAACAGGAAGAAGAGCTTCCCGACTGTCGGCATCCCCGGACCGGTGATGCCGGACGAAAGGCCGACGTTACCCTGGGCGCTCGCGACCTCGAAGACGACGTTCTCCAGCGTGTACTGGTTCTCGGGCAGCACCAGCAGGAGCACGAACGTCGTGAGGGCGAGGAACACGAACCAGAGAACCGAGATGATGGCTGCCTCACCCAACTCGCGGTTCGCCTCTTCCTCGGTGAGCCGCCTGTCGTCGATCTGGAGCCGACGGACCGCCGTATCGGGGACGAAAACGTCCGTGATCCGGTGACGGATTCCCTTCACGAGTGTCGCGAGTCGGATGAGTTTGATGCCACCCACGGTGGAGCCAGCGGCTGCCCCGACGACCATACCGAATGTGACAGTCAACTGTGCCTGGGCAGGCCACTTTCCGAGGGCGACGTTCGTCGAGTCGACCGCGGTCTGGAACCCGGTACAGGACATCGCAGAGACGAACTGGAACAGCCCGTACCGCACGGCGTCGAACCAGGAGTCGTAGGTCCCACTGGTATACACCATCGCCGAGAGCAGCAATGAGCCAGCCCCGAAGAAGCCGAACATCCATCGCGTCTGGAGGTCGGTGTAGAGGTTCTTCAGGTCACCCTGCAGTATCAGATAGTGGATGGGGAAGGCGATACTACCGAGGATCATCACGGGGATCAGCGCGAAGTCGATCACGGCGCTGTCGTACGTCGCGATGGAGTTGTCCGTGATGGAGAACCCACCGGTGGCGAGCCCGGTCATCGCGTGGTTGATCGCGCCCCAGAGCGGCATCCCCGCCAGCCAAAGGACGAGTATCGAGACGAAGGTGAACAGCAGGAAGATCCACCAGATGGTCCGGACCGTCGAGACGATACTCGGGTGGATCTTCTCGGACCGGGCTTCGCTCTCGTACAATGTCAGCGAACCGCTCCCCGGTCGGGCGAGGATCGCGGTCGTCAGGACGATGACGCCGACACCGCCGATCCATTCGATGAACGTTCGCCACCACTGTAGCGTCCGCGGCAGTGCCGACTCGTCGTCGGTCATCGTGAGTCCGGTCCCGGTGAACCCGCTCATCGACTCGAACACCGCATTGAGCGGGTTTCTGAACGCTCCGACCGTCGACGCGGCCCGTCCGTTGAGCGCTGGGGCGTCCAAGTACACCGGATCGAGCGCAATGGTCCAGGCGATCAGGAGTAACGGCAGCGAGCCGAACAGTGCGACGGAGAACCAGCCTGCCGCTGCGACCATCATCCCGTGGAGTTTTCCCGGGTCCGATGCGTCCTGAAACGCGGACGTGAGGAGTCGGCCACTCGCGAGCGGGACGAGTGCGGACAGCAGGAGCGCTGGCAGCACGTAGTACTCCCCCCAGACCAGCGAGACGGGGATCGTGATCAGTACCAGTCCTGCGAGCGCTTGCAGCATGCGGCCGACGTCACGACCAACCGGTGCGTACGACGCGTTCATGTCCTGAACACATGGTATGGGGTCGTTCGTCCGGCTCGATACGGGTGGGCGTCAGTCACCATCACGTCCGGTCCTCGTGGTGGCCGAAGATGTCGGTTATCTCTGGATCGGCCCCGACACCCGAGTACACGGTGAGGATATCACCAGCCTCGATCTCGGTGTTCCCTCGTGGGGTTATCGGGTGTCCTTCGCCGTTCCGTTCGATCGCTACGACGAGCATGTCGTCGTCGAGCAGTCCGGAGGCGGCGGCTTCGTTCAGCGACTTCCCTGTAATCGGGGCCTCCGGCGTCACCTCGATTTCGAACACCTCCGCCTCCTCACCGATTCGCATGAAATCAACGATCGCTGGTCGTGCAACGGCACGGTAGAGGTACTCCGCGATGAGTTGCTGTGGGTTCTGCATCGTGTTCACACCGATCTGGCGGAACAGCCCCATGTGCTCGGGGTTGTGGACGACGGAAAGGATGGCGGGGATATCGAACTCCTGAGCTAGGAGACACACCATGATGTTCGTCGCGTCCTGGTCCGTCGTCGAGATAATCGCGTCGGCCTGCTCGCCGCCGGCGTCGCTGATCGTCTCCTTCGTCGTCGCGTCGGCGTTGAGGACGAGGCAGTCATATTGGTTCGCGACGCGGTCGGCCTTATCGGGATCACGCTCGATGACGACGACCTCGTTCCCGGACCGAGTCGCGATGTCGATCAGCGGTGTTCCGATGTCGCCCGCACCGACGATGATGATGTACATATCGAGCTACACCTGTCGTGGGGGGGCGTGACGTGGGATTGGTCGTCGACCGAACGGATCCGGGACAGGTGAGTCGACCGTGCTGGTGGAACGAAGACTGCAGATCATCAGTCTGTCTCGGTGTGAATTCCGGAGTGACTTAACCTATGTGTTTCTGAACTGTCTGTTCTGGTGGATGAAGAATATATGAACCAAATATTGCGCTCCTATGAACAGAGATAGTACTAAATGCTCAAAGCAAAAATAGGTAGGAAATGAGTGACCCACCAGACGAGCAGGACCGGCCGTTGGATGGTGATCCGAAGAGTGCGTCGAGGACGCGAACGCTGTACCCGTTTTTTCAGCGGGAGTCCGACACCGTTCTCAGTATCGCGGGGGCGATTGCGACATCTCTAGACACCCAGCTACTTATCGGTGAGATCGAGACCGGGACCGGCACTGCGTCGTACGAAACAACTCGTGACGTGGCCGAGACGGTTCTTCGTGCCCGGGATAGCACTTCGATCGACGTGGATGTGCTCGGCCTACCCCTCACAGGGCCGAGTCCCATCGAGACAGTTGCTACGGCAGCAGCTACATTCCACATCAACATTATCGTAATGGGAGACGATGCATCGGAGCGCATCGAAGCACAAATCGCCAAGCGCACAGGTTGCGATACAGTCGTCGTCAATGGACGATCCTCACCTGAATCGATTGCATCGATACTCGTTCCAATTGCCGGGGGTCCACACTCCGGAGCCGCTGTGAACGTCGCCAGTTCTCTCGCCGCAGCCAACGATGCGTGGATCGAACTCGTGCACATCCTCGAGACGGACAACTCTGGACTGAAACGAGCAGAAGCAGAGGAGCTTCTCGAAGCAGGAGCAGTACAGATCTCTGATACTATCGAGGTAGATACCCGCATCATCGATGGCAACGGTGTCACGTCGGAGATAATCGAGGAATCCGCCTATCACGATTTGACGGTCATCGGGGCACCACAAAAGGGGAAATTACGACGATTGATATTTGGTTCGAAGGTGACCGAAATCCGTGAGCAGGCACAGAACACCGTCGTTATGGCTCGAAAGGGCTCCGACCCAGAGCTGAGTCTGTTCGCTGGCACAGTCACACAGTAGGAGATTCGGTCGACCTGATGACACGGAATCCGATGTGGGCCTCATTGGTCGGGCCACGATCCTCCAAGTGAAATAAACCATAGGGATCTGGTGGATCACTAGGCGGCGTCGACTTCGACAGTTAGAAATTGGGAAACGAAGCGGGAGATCGTCGAGGCTCTATGTCGAAACGCTCCCGCTTCACGAGCAAGGCGGTCCGGTTAGCGAACACTGCGATCGCCGACTACGCGGTTGAGTCCCTCCACCGTCTGCGGGTTCCCCTCGACAGATCCTATCGAGACCGCCTCGATTTGCTGAGCGATATAGCACGAATTCTCTGGAAGTTCGGCCTCAGCGAGGCCGATCTCTCACATCACTCCACGGTAGTCAACGCGATTGGGAGGGTCAGACCTGCTACGTACTCACGGCGGTCCGTGCCAGCTATCACACGTTCGCTGTCGTAACCATTCTGGGCAGAGGGAACCGCTATCCAGCGGGGTCTGTTTGGGTTCGTGTCGTCTCTGACCCGGTGTCGCTGTAGAGCGGAAGCTCGACGACGAACACAGCGCCGGTCGGCTCGTTGTCTTCGACCCAGACAGCACCACCGTACTGTTTCGTCAGCGTGTGAGCGAGGTACAGCCCGATCCCGGACCCCGGACTGTCGATTCCTTTCTCGCCCTTCCCGAAGATCTGCTCCTTCCGGTCGTCCGGAACACCCGGACCATTGTCTGCGACCCGTATCTGCACGGAGTCCTCGTGTTCCGCTCCACTGACCGTGACTCTGGGCGTTGCGCTGTCGTTGTGCCGGACAGCATTCTCCAGGAGATTCCGGAACACCGACGACAGCATCTCGTTCGCCTGGACGGGGGCTGCTGGCAGTTCACCGGCGATCTCGAAGCGTGCCGCTGAATGCGTCTCCCGAGCAGTGGTCAGTTCCGCCTCGACTATCGTCCGAACGTCGACCTGTTTCAGGTCCGCAACGGAGTCGTCCGTGAGGGATTCGATGAACGCGCGTGCGGTCTCGGTCAGCTCTACGATGTGCTCGGAACTGCGAATCACACGGTCGAGTGCTTCCTCTCCCTCCGCGTCCACGTGGTCCTCCAGCGATTCTGCCCAGCCGAGGACCACTGCCATATCGTTTCGGATGTCGTGTCTGACGACCCGGTTCAGCGCCTCGAGCTGTTCGGTCTTCTCCTCGAGTTTCCGCCGGTACGACTCCCGCTCGGTGACGTCCGTGATCGTCACTAGCTGTCCAGTCCGCACTTCCCCCGAGAGGAACGGTGTCGTGGCGACTTCGTAGTAGCGGGTCTCCCCGTCCTCGGTGACGGATACAACCTCCGTCTCGGAGATGTGATCGGCGAGTCTCTCGCTCACCACGGCGATCGGTTCCCCGACCGCGTCCGGAAGCCCTGGGAAGATTGTCTCCGCGGCGTGGTTGAAGTCCCGTACCCGGTTCGATTGGTCGAGGTATATCGCCGGCCTCGTCGTCCCAGTGGTCATCCGAATCGCTTCGAAACGGTCGAAGTAGACGAAGAGGGTGCCCACAGCGAAGACCGCGACACCCGGTGGTTCGTACATCAGGGGGAGGAGTGTCGCGGACTGCTCGCTGAGGATCGTCGCGACTGCCGGGACGCCGGTGATTCCGAAGAGGATGACGAGCGGCCGGCTATCGGTCCCGGTCTGGTACAGCCGTTCCGCGAGCATGAAGAACCCGACCATGATGACCGCGTACGAGAGCCCGAGGACGACCCAGTACAGCAGTTGATGATTGATCGCCAGATGGGGGAACGGCTCTGTCGTCCATTCCGTGGTGAAGTAGAGGTTGTGGAGCGGGTTCGTGATCTTGAGCCCGATGAGGAAGAGGAACACGGCCAGTGCGGGGTAGCGGAACGGCGTGTTCTGTAGCGACCGGCCGGTGTATTCGGCACAGAACCATACCCACGCGCCGACCGCGACGAACGCGAAGATGAACCCGGTGACGTACAGGGCGGTTTTACTCGTGGAAGTCGGCGCGAGCAAGTAGCCGAGGTATCCACCACACCAGAGTGCAACCGACGCGAGAAACGCGACGAACGCCCTCCGGGTGCCGGGATGCTGGATCGTGCGTGCCCGTGGAATACTGCCGAGACAGGCGACACCAGAGAGCGCGAAGAGAACGACGTACGAGAAAAAGACGAGATCCATGGTGGCTAATCACGTATCTCACGTTTGCAATTAGGTGTTGTGGTCGCTCACCTGGATTCCCGTGTTAGGCTCCGTTGAGACACCGCTCGAGTGGCAGTTCATCGAGGCTCCTCCGAAGCAGACCCGAGACAGTGGACCGCCGGACTCCAGGGTCTACTCACAACTGCCTTCTGCCTCTCCGGTTGGTCGTCGCTCGTCTCACGGCGATGAGAACCCGGCGGGAAGCCACAGCTTTGTATCACCCGGCCCTACCACCGCCAATGGAGGTGTACGTGTACGGACCATTGCGGACCGCAACGGGCGAGAAGGTCGTGGACGTTCCAGCGGATGGCGGGACCGTCGGAGACCTGCTCGAGGCGTTCCTCGGCGAGTACCCGCGGACTGCCTCACAGCTCGTCGACGACGACGGCGGCCTCCGACCGAGCGTCCGTGTGATGGTCGACGATGAGAAGGCGACGTGGGACCAGCCCGTGTCGAAGCACGACGAGGTGAAGATCTTCCCTGCGATGCGTGGTGGGTGACCGACACCCCCTGTCAGAGACCGTACTGCTCCCGGACCGTCTCCGCGAGCCCGACCTCCTCCAGCAGCGCCGTCGGTGCGAGCATGGTCAACTGGACGACTCCCGGGAGCCGTGCGATCTCGACGCCGCCGGTGAAGGTACAGCGTGAGCGCACCTCGCCCTCGGTGATCCCGAACAGCGAACTCGCCCGGTCGAACGCGTTCTCCGTCGCATCGTTGATCGTCGCGCCGGAGCCGATGAACTGGACCGGTGCCGCGTCGTGCAGCGTCTCGACGTTGTACTCGTCGGCGAGTGCCTGCCCGGCCTCGCGCTCGGCCCCGGAGTACGGCTTCGCGATGTGTGGCAGGTCGGCCTCGTTCGGCAGGAGCATGGGCCCGTCGAGGTCGAGCCCCTTGATGACCTCGACCTCGAGTTCGGTCTTCCCGCTCACGTCGGTCGTGTGGAGCGAGAGCTCGCCATCGCCCTGGTTCGCGTGGAGATCGCCGACGTACAGCCCTGCGCCTTCGACGCGCACCGGGCAGATCAGCGTCGCGCCGGGACGCACCTCGTTCGAGTCCATGTGCCCGTCCGTCCGGGCCTCGAGTTCGGTCTCGTCCGCCAGCCCCCAGTCGTGTTCGGCACCGATGAGGAACTGTCCGAAGTCACCGGCGTTGTGCGAGTCGGGGAGTTCGACCGCCGGTGTGGTCCCGATGTTGCCGATGAACGGCCGGAGGCGGCCGAGCGTCCCCGGCATCTCGTCGGGCTCGTACAACAGGATCGGGTGCTGCCGTGAGTTCTCGGGGAGCGCCATCGCCTCGTCGGCGCGCTCGGCCAGGTCGTGTGCGCCCTCGGAGCCGACGGTGATGCCGACCGTCCGGTCGTCGTCGAAGACGACGGTGTAGCCGTACTCGAACCCGAACGAGGACGCGTTCGCGCCACACTCGGCACACCGGATCGCATCCTCGCCGGTTCCCTCGACTATCGTCTCGGGCCATTCAGCGCCACACTCCGGACACCGGTGGTCGACGAACGGGTCGTCACCGAACGCACCCTCCCGTTCGGCCATACTGCCTGTACTGGTCGCGAGACTGGTCACCTCGACGTCCTTGATCCTGACGACCAGGGCGTCGCCCGGCTCCGCGTTCTCGACGAAGATCGGGCGTGTGACCTCGTGGCCGCCGCGGAAGGACGGCGTGATCATCGGTCCCCAGCAGCCGGCCGGCGTGTGCGTCTTCACGGTCCCGCCGTCGGCGACAGTTCCCGCCCACTCCTGGTCCGGCCCGACGAGTCCGAGCGTGAACTCGTCGACCTCGAGCGTCTCGTGGATGTGTTCCGACATACGCTAGCAATTTGCACGGTGAAATCATAGGTGTTGTGCAGGCCGGCGTCGACTGCCGTCTTCTGGTCGGCATCGACCGTGCCGAGTGTCACGACCCTCGTTCGAGGAACCGCTCGTCGAGGTTGAGTGTCTGGCGAGAAGCGCATTCGGTCCGTCCCTACCGGTGGCGACGCGGGGAGGGCGAGACCCCGGTCGTTTCGGGTCTGTCCGGGGAGAGCGCCAGCTCTTTCTCATCGGAGTTCGTGCCCAGGACGACGGACCGGACGCCGACTGTCGGTCTTCTCCCGTCGAAGGTGGGGGAGTAGGCGAGGGGTTCGGCCGTGTCGTTTGGAATCGGAAATGAGTCTGATTCGTTCCCCGGACAGACCCCCTCCGGTCCATCCAGGTAAAATTTGCCACCCGACCACGATAACTCTGCTGGCTGTCATACCAAGTCGACACGGTCAGTCCTGCCGCTCGTGTATCCGGGCTCGAACGGAATCGGGACGGCAGCATCGAATACAGCCACTGACGTCGCCTGTCCGCGGTGAGGTTCGATCGCCTCCCGGTCGATGCGCCACCGTCATATCGACTCGATATGGCACCCGACAGTCGTCTGGAGAAAGTCCGCCTGCTGGAGTCAGACCGGGTCCAAGTCGTAGCTCTCGATGATCTGCTGGCGGTCGATCTTCCCGAGGGCGGTCAACGGCAGCTCGTCCTCGACGGTGTACTCGACGGGCTGTTTGTAGTCCGCGAGCTCCTGCTCGCCGTACTCCTCGACACCGGCCGCCGTGAGGTCGCTCCCGGGCGTTCTGAGGACAAACGCGTGTCCGGCCTCACCCCAGGTGTCGTCCGCGACACCGATGACCATCGCCTGCTCGACCGCCTCGTGGTCGGTCAGCACCGCCTCGACCTCCGGTGGGTACACGTTGTAGCCCCCGGAGATGTACATGTTCTTCTTGCGGCCGCGCAGCCGGACGTGCCCGTCGTCGTCGACGAAGCCGAGGTCGCCGGTCCGGACCCACTCTCCTTCCACGAACGCCCCCTCCGTCTGCTCCGCGGTGAGGAACCGGTCCATGACGCCGTCGCCACGGACCACGATCTCTCCCGTCTCCCCCTCCGGGAGGAACTCGCCGTCCGCTACGGTGCGGACGTCGAAGCCCGGGAACGGCTTCCCGACAGTCGTGGTCATCTCGGAGACCGGCGTCCCGAGCTCGGTGAGGGTCACGAACCCAGCCGTCTCCGTGAGCCCCCAGCCGGTGACCGCATGCGTCGCCGCCTGCGCCATCCCGGCCAGGATGTCCTCGGAGGGTGCCTGCCCGGCGACCACCGCGACGTCCAGCGACGAGAGGTCGGTCTCGGCGAAGTCGTCGTGGTTGAACAGCATCCCCCACATCGCGGGAACGTTCCCGACCATCGAGATGGACCGTGATTCGATCAACTGCAGAGCGACGCCGGGATCGAAGGCGTCCAGGAACACCACGTCAGCGCCGGCGACGACCGCACTGCCCATGAGCTCCGTCGCACCGCCCACGTGGTCGGTCGGCAGGTGCACGAGCACCGTGTCCGAATCGTCGATATCCCAGACCGACGAGATAGCGGTCCCCTGGAAGACGACGTTCCGATGGGAGAGCACTGCGCCCTTCGGGTCGCCGGTGGTCCCGCTCGTGAACACCACCAGCAGCCCCGTATCCGGATCCGTACAGCCCGGTGAGTCGTCGGTCTTCGGCGTTCCGTCGGGGTCCGCCGCCGTCCACTCGTACGCTCCTGCTTCGGGGAGGTCCGCGTGGTAGTCCGCACCCAGCCAGTACGTCGACCCGATCCCCTCGAACGCGGGTACCTCCTCGAGGACCGCCTGGAAGTCGGTGTCGCGGTACTGTCCTGCGCCGACGAACGCGGCGGGCTCCGTCGACGCGAGGACGTGCTGGTGGTCCGCGGGTTTCCCCCGGAGGTCCAGTGGCACGAGTGTCGCGCCGAGCTTCGCCGCCGCGAAGTACACCTCGGCGAACGGCCCCGACGGCGGGAACAGGGTCGCCACGAAATCCCCCGCTTCCACCCCGTCCGCTGCGAGCTGCGCGGCGAGCCGACTCGCGGCGTCGTTCAACTCGCCCCAGGTCGCCGCCGATTCGGTCGCCGCGACCAGCCCCAGCGGCGAGTACGTGTACGCTCGCGTGTCCGGTCTCGTCGCTGCGCGGCGTTCGAGATACCACTGAAAGAGTCCGGTGTGCGGTTCCTCACTGTCGTACTCGTGGTCGTCGGCTGTCTCAGTCATGTGTCTCGTGTGCGTCCTCGGTGATCATCAGCAGGTTCGTCCGGTACTCGACGACGGTCGCGTCGTCCTGGTTCTTGCCCTCCACGTCGAGCGTCACGACGCCGCTGTGGTCATCGCGCTGCGTCTTCTCCAGCACCTCTACCTCGAAGTGGACCGTATCGTCGACGAAGACGGGTCGATGGAACTGGATCGACTCCATCCCAGCATTCGCTCGGATCCCCGTCGGCTCGTTCGAGTACAGCAACCCCTCTGCGAGCCCGAGCAGGAACGTCCCCTGGACGACGCGTTCGCCGTACTGCGTCTCCGCTGCGAACTCCCGGTCGGTGTGGATCGGCAGCCAGCAGCCCGTCGCGTTCGCGTAATTCACGACGTCGCTCTCCGTCACCGTCCGGCCGATGGTCTCGACCGTCTCGCCGACCTCGACCTTGTCGTAGAACCCTTCTAGCACGCTCTCCCCACTCGGCTGTGAAACCTTCACTATTTCCATCATTCTGCACGTGGTCGCGGTGTTAGAACACCTCCGCTCCGGTCGTAATATGCGGTAACGCGGTGGATCGTTACATCGCTGTCCGTCGCTATCCACGGGAGCGTGACCGTCGCGACGAGGTGGACCCGGGCGACTCGCTCTGCGAGTTGTGACGCGATGAGGCAGGGTGGTTACTCGGAGGGGCAGATCTGTGGGTTCGTGCGTAACCAAACGGACAACACGTATAAACAGCCTGAACAAGTAATAGGCAGTAGACTTAATGGCTCGTCTGAACCGGCACGCGGAGACAGAGGAGGCGGTCACCGAATCGGAACAGGAAGAGCACACTGGAGAATCGGAGACGGAGTCGTGTCCGGAGTGCGGGTCGGAACAGCTCGTCACGAGCGGTGACGGTGACGAGCTCGTCTGCGACGACTGCGGACTGGTGCTCGAAGACGAGATGATCGATCGGGGGCCGGAGTGGCGGGCGTTCAACCACGGGGAGCGCCAGAGCAAGAGTCGTGTCGGGGCACCGACGACGCAGACGATGCACGACAAGGGGTTGACGACCCAGATCGACTGGCAGAACAAGGACGCGTACGGCCGGTCGCTCTCCTCGGAGAAGCGCAGTCAGATGTCGCGCCTCCGGAAGTGGCAGGAGCGCATCCGGACGAAGGACGCCGGGGAGCGGAACCTCCAGTTCGCACTCAGCGAGACCGACCGGATGGCATCGGCACTCGGCGTCCCGCGGTCCGTTCGCGAGGTGGCGTCGGTGATCTACCGGCGGGCACTGAACGAGGACCTGATCCGTGGTCGGTCCATCGAGGGCGTGGCGACGAGCTGTCTGTACGCCGCCTGCCGACAGGAGGGGATTCCGCGCAGTCTCGAGGAGGTGTCGGAGGTCTCGCGTGTCGAGCAGAAGGAGATCGGGCGCACGTACCGGTACATCTCGCAGGAGCTCGGCCTCAGGATGGAGCCCGTCGACCCGAAGGAGTACGTCCCCCGGTTCTGTTCCGAACTCGGCGTGAGCGAGGAGGTGGAGATGAAGGCGAACGAGATAATCGACGTGACGGCCGAACAGGGGCTCCTGTCGGGGAAGTCGCCGACGGGGTTCGCCGCGGCAGCGATCTACGCGGCCTCGCTGCTGTGCAACGAGAAGCAGACCCAGCGCGAGGTGGCCGCGGTGGCGCAGGTGACGGAGGTCACGATCCGGAACCGGTACCAGGAGCAGATCGAGGCGATGGGCCTCCAGTGAGTTCGGGCTGGCTCTGACCCGGCTCCGACCTGCTAGACGAACTCGGTGTTCTGCGGTCCGTTGGTGATGTGCACCTCGAACGGCTGCGTGTCGACCTGGTCCTGTTCGACGAGATGCCAGTAGGTCTCGGCCATCCGGTCGGGGTCGAGGAACGTGTCCCCGTCGCGGTCCGGGGCTTGCTCGCGTGCTCCCGGGCCGTCGATCTGGCCGTCGATGACGACGTGTGCGACGTGGACGCCCTCGGGACCGAACTCCTGTGCCATGTCCATCGCCATCCCGCGGGCCGCGAACTTCGCCGCGGTGAACCCGACTGTCCCGCCGAGACTCCGGACCGCGGAGGTCGCGCCGGTGAAGATGACGGTGCCACCGCCGGTGTCCACCATGTCACCGACGGCCTCCTGCGAGCAGACGAACGCACCACGGCCGTTGACCTTCCAGGGTCGCTCGAACTCCTCGACGCTGGACTCCATGAGGCCCTTCCACGACGCGGCACTCGCGTGATTCACCAGGATATCGACCGGGCCGAACTGGTCCCTGACCGTCTCGAACCCGTCCCGGATCTGCTCGACGCTGGCGAGATCGGTCTGGACCGCGAGCCCAGCACCCGGCTCGGGGAGGTCGGCGGCCAACTCCTCGATGAACGCCGCGCTCCGGGCGAAGAGGGCAACCTCACAGCCCTCGGACGCGAACTTCCTCGCGAGCGACTCGCCGAGACCAGGACCGACGCCCGCGATAACAGCCGTGCGTGCCATGGTCGGTGCTAGCGCCCCGGTTCCAAAACCGTGGTGGTGGTACCCACGATACCTGCCAGCACGGTCGAACCCACGCCGACAGGTGGTCAGTGCCGTTCTCGCTCGATATCCAGCGAGTAGACCCGGATCCGTGCGTCCCGAAACGAGATACGGGAGCTGACGAGGCCCTGTGCCTCAAGGCGCGTCAGTGCATCCCGGACGGTTCGAACCGGGAGGAGCGTCGACTCGGCGAGCTGGGACTGCGTGGCGTCGCCCTCGTATTCGAGCGTCTTCGCGACCAGCTTCGCACTCGGCGGCAGATCCAGCAGTCCGGCCCCCGACTCGGAGGCGGAGAGTGGCGATCTCTGGGACATCGATACCCCACGATGGACGGGGAGGCATCTTAACAGCGCACCGCGTGTGCGCTCTGACCACCCGACCGTCTCCGGGGGGCTCCGAGTTCAGGTTCGAGCGGGTCACCACCGGGAAACCAACCCATATGAACGTCGAAGCCCTACCCTGGTATCGATGGACGAATCAGCGTCGGCCACCTCGGAGCCCGGAATACACACGGCTCCTCGGACCGATATCTCCCAGAACCAGGGCAAGTTCCGCATCCACTTCAACTTCCCCGGACGTGCAGTCCCGGGCCACGACGACCACGGCTACGGCCCACTGGCGACGGTCGTCGAGTCCTTCATGGACCCGGGGACGTTGATCCGGATGCACCAGCACCGAAACGAGGAGATCATCTCGTGGGTGCCTGCCGGCGTGATGCGACACGACGACCGACAGGGGAACGAGCTGGTCACGGATGCCGAGCACCTCATGGTCATGGGGGCCGGCAGTGGCTTCTGGCACGCCGAGGAGACGCTTGCGGCGGACCCGCCGCTACGGATGCTGCAGATCTTCGTCCGTCCGCACGGTCTCGACCTCGAGCCCGAGATCCAACACGAGCCGATCCCCGGGCCCGAACCCAACGAGTGGCGGTATCTGTTCGGTCCCGAGGACGGGGAGGCACCGCTCCGGGTTCGCAACGAGGTCCAGTTCTACGACTGTCGCCTCGACGAGGGCGCGAGCACCACCCTCCCCTCCCGAGCGGGCTGGGACACCTACCTCTACGTGTTCGAGGGGGCGGTGCGTATCGGTCCGGACGGGACGGCCCTCGGCCACACGGAATCCGCGCTCGTGAAGGGTGTCGAGGACGTCGCTGTCACGGCGCGCGAACCGTCGATACTCGTCGCGTTCTGCATCGACCCGGGTGCGCCGGTCACCCGGCAGGGAACCATCGGGCGCTGAGTCCGCGGCCGCCGAGTCCGACCAGCGGCGTGCGGAACCGCTTGCCACTGCTCGCCCGCCTCAGTCCTGCCAGTCGGGATCGTCACGTGGCGGGCTGAAGATGTCCAGCCCGATGGCGGGTTCGTCACCGCGGTTCTCGGCGCCGTGGGACTCGCCGCCCGTGAGGACGTAGGAGTCGCCGGCCTCGACGACGTGTGTCTCGCCGTCGACGAAGAACGTGAGCGCTCCCTCGAGCAGGTAGCCCGTCTGCTCGTGCGGGTGACTGTGCTCGGGGACGGTCGCACCGGGCTCGATCCGGAAGTGCTGTACGTTCATCTCGCTGCCGCCAGCCAGGAGCTTCAGGTGGGCCCCATCGACCGCCTCGGTCGCCTCGACGTCGGATTCGGGAACGATATCCATGGCACACCAATCGGGGGCAGCGACCAAATACCCGCAGGCTCCCGTAGCGGTACGTTCCGGGCAGTCGAAGTTCACGCATGCCCAGGACGGGACCCTTCGAACGCCACACCGACCGATACGACGCGTGGTTCGAGGAAAACGAAGCCGCCTACAAGTCGGAGGTGAGGGTGCTCCAGCAGCTCGTTCCGGAGCCGGGACTCGGCCTGGAGATCGGCGTCGGCAGCGCCCGGTTCGCTGCACCGCTCGGGATGCAGGTCGGCCTCGACCCGGCAGCGCGGATGCTGGCCCGGGCTCGCGAGCGAGGCGTCGACGCGGTCGGGGGCGTCGCCGAGGCGCTGCCGTTCCGCGACGGCAGTTTCGACACGGCCCTGCTCGTCACGACGATCTGCTTCGTCGACGACATCCCGCAGACGCTGTCGGAGGCCCGACGCGTCCTGCGGCCTGACGGCTCGCTCGTCATCGGGTACATCGACCGCGATAGCCCCGTCGGACAGGTGTACCAGGAGAAGCAGTCCGAGAACCCGTTCTACCGCGATGCGGTGTTCGTCTCGACCGACGAGCTGGTCGGAGCACTCGAAGCGGCGGGGTTCACCGAGTTCGAGTTCGTGCAGACGATCTTCCACTGGCCGGGCGACATCGACGAGCGGGAACCGGTGGCGGAGGGGTACGGTGAGGGCTCGTTCGTCGGCATCAGGGCGTCTCCGTAGCGGGCCTCACTCCGGCTGAGCCATCTCCAGAGTCCGGCTGGTGCATCGGATCGTCCCGGTGAACCTGTCCCCCGACGTACCAGCGTTTCAGTGCCGTCGTCGGTGCCATCGCCACCTCAGTACGAGCGCGGGCTGTCGTCCCGGGCTACGAGGAGCGTGTAGCCGAACGACATTGCACTGAGGAGGGTCGATACGTTCGGATAGCCTGCCCCGCCGTCCCGTGGTCCTGCTCGCGGACCAACCAGTACTCTGCCAGGTCCCACGCGATATTTCTTCTCACATCCTCCGACCGTGTCTTGTGGCCGTCCGACGAGATGAACTCCCGACCGCGAGTGAGTCACATCCCTCGTCGTCGCGTGACTGCCGACTCGACGCCGACTCCGGCCCGTGGCCGAACCCTGGCGCACTTTTTTCACGATGCTGGTCGAGTATCACGGATACACATGGGGACTGGTCAGGAACAGGCCGCGACGACGGCGGGTGCGAACCGGGAGGGCGAGTCGCCCGAACAGGTCACGACCGTCGAGTCTGCGTCCGGTGAGGCCTCCGTCACCGAGGAGGGTACCGAACTCGAACGGTCCATCGGTCTGAAGGGTGGACTGGCCATCGGTATCGGGACGATGATCGGCGCGGGCATCTTCGTCTTCCCGGGGCTCGCAGCCGGCCGTGCCGGGCCGGCCGCCGCCGGCTCCTTCGCGCTGGGTGCGGTCATCGCGCTCCTGGTGGCGCTCCCGGCATCGGAGCTGGCGACCGCGATGCCGAAATCAGGCGGGGGCTACTACTTCATCTCGCGTGCGCTCGGTGCCCTCGCCGGAGCTATCGTCGGCATCAGCATCTGGCTCGGGCTCGTCTTCGCCACCGCGTTCTACCTCGTCGGCTTCGGGAACTACGCGGCGGCCGTGCTGGCCGAAGCCGGAGTAGTCGTCGGAAACGTGTCGGTCGTCGTCCCGCTCGCGCTCGTGTTCGGGGTCCTGTTGACGGCCCTGAACCTGTTCGGGACCGAGAACGCGGCGGCGCTGCAGAACTACGTCGTCGGCCTGCTGTTGACCATCCTCGTCCTGTTCCTCGGCTACGGCGGTCTGGACGCAGTCGGCGTGTTCGGTGGAGCCAGTACCCCGGAGCGGTTCCTTCCGTTCGGGCCGCTCCCGGTGTTCACGACGGCCGCGCTGGTGTTCACGTCCTACCTCGGCTTCGCGCAGGTCGCGACGGTCGCGGGCGACATCAAGGACCCCGGGCGGAACCTCCCGCTCGCGATGGTCGGGTCGGTGCTCGTCGTCGGCACGCTGTACGTGGCGACCATCTTCGTCGCGACCAGCGCCTTCGGCAGCGACACGCTCTCGAGCTTCGGGGAGACCGCCATCGTGGAGGTCGCCCGTAACTTCGTCGGTGCGCCGGGTGCCATCGTCATCCTCCTCGCGGGACTGCTGGCCACGGTCTCCAGCGCGAACGCCTCCATCCTCTCCACCTCCCGGGCGGTGTTCGCGCTCAGCAAGGACGCGATACTCCCCCGCTTCGCGAGCCGGATAAACCTGCAGTACGGGACGCCCCACATCGCACTCGCGATGGGCGGCGGTCCCGTGCTCGTGCTGGTCGCCTACGGGGAGGTCGAGGTGCTCGCGGAGGTCGCCTCGTTCCTCCATCTGGTGATGTACGGGCTGATGTGCGTGGCGCTCATCGCCATGCGACGCGACGAGCCCGAGTGGTACGACCCCGAATTCCGTGTCCCGGCCTACCGACTGGTCGCGGGCCTCGGTGCGTTCGCGAGCTTCGGACTCATCCTGTTCATGAAACCCACATCACAGCTCATCGGTATCGCGATCATGGTCGCCTCGGGTGTCTGGTACGGCTACTACGCGAACGACGTCTCGCTGAAGGGGGTGGTTTGAATGTCCTGGGACGCGACCACGGACGCCATGGACGCCGAGGACGGCCAGGTACGAGAACCCCCGACGGTGCTCATCCCGGTGCGGGTGCTGGAGGGGCAGACGATACCCGAACCGCTGGTGGACTTCCTCGCGCCGGCGAAGATCGTCGTCCTGGGCTACCACGTGCTCCCGGACCAGACGCCGACGGAGCAGGGGAGTATGCAGTTCGAGGACCGCGCCCAGGAGGCTGTCGATGCGATCGCGGAGGCGTTCCGCGACGCCGGGCGGGACATCGAGACCCGGGTCGTCTTCACCCACAACCGCGACCAGACTGTCGAGCGCGTCGCAGAGGAGGTCGGTGCGACGGCGATGCTGCTTCCGAACCCGACCGGCGAGGTCGAGGACGTACTCGTCGCGGTCCGGGGGAAGATAGACGTCGCCCGTCTCGTGGACCTCGTCGCCGCACTCCTCGCCGATGACGACGGGCAGGTCACGCTCTGGGGCGTGAAAGGTGGCGGCTACGACGCCGAATCCGCGGTCCAGCGCGCCGACGCCACGCTCGAGCAGCGAGGCTTCGACCCGGCACGCATCACGGTCGAGACCAGCGACTCGGAGACCCCGATCTACGATATCGTCGCCCGGACCGCCGAGTTCGACGTGGTCGTCATGGGCGAGGGCGGGCCGCCGGTGCTCTCCGCGCTGTTCGGCGACGACGCAGAGCGCGTGGCAGAGGGTGCAGCCGCCCCGGTGCTCGTCGTCCGCGACCTGCCCGAGCCTGCTGAAGAAGCGGCGGACGACGAGCAGGTATCGGAGGACGATACTGCGACGGAGCCGACGGATTCCGGTGGGCCGGTCTCGGGAGACGACCGCCCGGACGAGTCGACGGAGTGAACGGGACGAACGTCTGCCGGGCCCACCTCGGTGGTCGGATGCAGCCGACCGGGTTCGAACCCACCCCGGTCACCCGTTCCGGTTCAGGTAGGTCCTGACGACGTGGCGCTCCGCCTTCTGCAGGTGCTCTGAGGCCGTGCTGGGGGCGCAGCCCATGGCGGCCGCCACGTCGTCCCGGCCCGCTGCCCGCGGCACCTCGTAGTAGCCGAGTTCGAGCGCGGTCACGAGCGCCTCGCGCTGTCGGGGTGGCAGTGATGGCGGGATCGGTGGCCGGCCGAGGTCGTACTCGCCGACACGTTCGAGCTTCGTCTCGACGCCCCCGGGCATCGACTCGACCGCAGCCTGAAGCGTCTCCGTCGGGCCGACGATTCGGGCCGTGATGGAACCGTCGTGATGGTACTGGATCGGGAACACCGGGATGAGCCCCTCGGTGGTTCCCACATCGAACAACTGCCACTCTACCGGGTGCGGTTCCGAGTGGACGTAGACGTAGGCCCGCTCGTCGCCGACGCGTGTCACGTCGTAGTCGAGCACGAGGTCCGTCTCCTCCAGCACGTCGACGAACCGCTCGATGTCGCCGTCGACGTAGAGCAGGACCGTCGCCCGTGGCGGGTCGAGCGACGGTGCCCAGTCGACCATCTGGGCGTCCCGGAACACCGACTCGTCGGTGAGTGCGGGGACGAGCGGGTGCAGCTCCGCTTCGGCCCCCGTAACACGGAGCGTGAGGTAGCGCATGAACGTCGGTCGTCACCTGAATACAAAAATAACCCGACCAATGTCGGCAGTTCGGGCTTGGCGACGGCGAGCAATGACAGCGTATGAATGTGTTCATCGCTGGAGCGACCGGCGTACTCGGCCGTCGGACCGTCGCGCTCTGTGCCGACCGGGGCCACGACGTGGTGGGGTTGACGCGGGATAGCGAGGGCGACCGGGTCGTCCGGGAGAACGGTGGGGCGCCACGACGTGGCGACGCCCGCGACCGCGACTCGGTCGTCGAGACCGCCGACGGTGCGGACGTGCTCGTCCACGCGGCGACGAAGATCCCGACCGACACGAACCCCGACGACGAGGAGTGGGAGCTGAACGACCGGGTGCGCCGAGAGGGTGCCGAGAACCTCGTCGCCGCGGCCGCCGAGCACGACGCCGACCGCCTGCTCCTCCAGAGCGTCGTCTGGCTGGCACGGCAGCCGGACGGGAGCCGGTTCGACGAGGAGGCCGAGCCACAGCCGGACCGCTCGACGCGGTCCGCGCTGGACGCCGAGCGAATCGTCACCGAGGGGGCCGAGACGCACGGGTTCGAGCCGGTCGTTCTCCGGGGCGGCTACTTCTATGCACCCGACACGGTGCACACGCGGAAGTTCGGTGAGGGGCTGCTCGACCGTCGCATGCCCATCATCGCCGGCGGCCTCCTGGGGCGGGACGACGCGGAACTGTCGTTCGTCCACGTCGACGACGCGGCGAGCGCCTTCGCCGCCGCGGTCGACGGCGACGCCACCGGGACGTTCCACGTCGTCGACGACCGCCCGACCACGTACGCGGACTTCCTCCAGCGCTTCGCGGACGAGCTCGACGCCCCTCGTCCGCGACGGATTCCGGGTTGGCTGGCCGGGCTGTTCGTCGACGACAACATGCGTCGACTGCTCACCGAGCCGATGCGGACCTCGAACGACAGACTGCGCGAGGCGTTCGACTGGGAGCCCCAGTATCCGACGGTGGACGAGGGGCTGTCGCAGGTGGTGTCGCGCTGGCGGGCGACCGGCGAGGTCGTGGACGCGTAGCGATGCGCAGCCGTCTCCTCCCGGGCGTGCTCGTGCTCCACCTCGCCGCCGCGACGACCCACGGGCTGACACACGGACTGGTGCCGGTGCCGTTGCCAGCCTGGCAGGACGCACTCGTCGTGGCGACGACGTTCCTGGGGCCGGTGCTCGGCGTGGTGCTCCATCGTCGCGGGTATCGGTCCGGGCTGGTGCTGTTCTCCGTCTCGATGGCGGCCGCGTTCGTGCTCGGCGTCGCGCTGCACTTCGTCGTCGACTCGCCGGACCACGTCCACGCGGTACCGGCCGGGACGTGGCAGCTGGCGTTCCAGATGACGGCGGTGGGGGTCGCTGTCACGTCGGGGGCTGGAGCCGTGGTAGGTGTTCGGGCGTCTCTCCACTCCTCGTAGACGTTCGGCCAGGGGACACCACTCGGACACGCTCATCGCGACCAGATTCGTGACCTCTCGATACTGGAGATCCGAGAGATGTACCGGCAGGCGGTCCGGCAACTCATTGACGAGGTCGCAGAGACGGAGGAGTTCTTCCGCGCAGGAATCGTCGCGATCGACATCACCGAGGCCGACCCCTTCACGGGAGACCGCACCGGCTACGAGGACGAGATCATCGGAACGAACGGGAACACCGACGAGTACGCCTATCAGTGGGCCACAGTTCAGTTGGTCGGTATCGCTGTTCCCCTCGCGCTCGATGCTCGTCCCGTGCGGAAAGGCGAATCACGCAAGGAAATCGTCGAAGACTTGCTTAACTCTGCTGAGGATCTCGTTCACGTCGATAACGTGTCGATGGACCGGGCGTTCGATAGTCAGCACGTCCTGGAGATGATCAGCCAGCGCGGGCTCTCATACGTGGTCCCAATGCGGATGCAGACGAGCGAGAAAGTCCAGGCCTCGGATACGATAATCTCCCCCGTCTCATCTGTCGTGTAGACCGGAGACACAGTAAGCCACCCATTATTCCTCGTTTAGAGTCTAATCTGTTTATAACAATCCGTAGCCGTATGTAACGAAGTCGTGTAATGGCTCTGGCTCAGATCGACCACGTCGGCGAGAACGAACAGATGGCTGAATGTATCGATAACTGTCTCGAAGCGGCCCAAGCATGCGAGTGGTGTGCTGACGAGTGTCTCGGTGACGAGGGAATGGAGGAGTGTGCCCGTCTCTGTCGAGACGTAGCCGATCTCACGACGCTACACGCACGCTTCATGGCACGGAACTCGAACTACGGTTCCCAGCTTGCCCAGGTCTGTGCCGAAGCCTGTGAGGACTGCGCCGACGAGTGCGAGCGCCACGACGCCGAACACTGCAAGGTCTGTGCCGACGTACTCCGCGACTGTGCGGAAACCTGCCGCGAGATGGCGAACGCATAATCGAACGACCGACGGAACCCCGATTTTTCACCACCAAACCGCGTGTCGCCACGGTAGATCCGCAGATAGGTGTCACCAGATGGAAATACAACATATGAGACACAATTTGAAGACTGACTTTAGCAGGTGGGTGAAATGAATCCGACCTCCCTCGTTGTTGGCGTGGTCTTGCTCCTGGTGGCTGTGGTCGACATTCTCTGGACGACGCTGTGGGTTGAAGGGAGGGCTGGTCCCCTCACCTCCTGCCTGATGTCCAGCACCTGGAAGATACTCAAGAAGGAATCGACCTCAGCAAATCGAGAGCGTCTCGGTAGAATTTGTCGAGGTGAACCCGCAGACAGTGCAGGGACATAACCGCGTAGTCGGCGAAGCTGCCACCCCCTTCGGGGGCGGCGACTTCGTCTCGCCCACCGACAGCATTTTTAGCTAACCGACCCGCCTTGCTCGTGAAGCGGGAGATTTTCGACATGGACATCGACCATCCTAAGCACGACTACCTCGCCCCCCACGGCGGTCGACGTGGAATGGCTGAGGTGCTTGTCCGGGCCTTCGGGTATACGGTCGCAGCTCGATATCTCGACAACTCAGAAGAGATGGTCCGGGAGCGGTACTTACATATCGAAGCCGGAGAACTCGGTGACGTTGCAACAGAGGCGCTTTGAGAGATTGATGGGTAATTAACGGTACTCCCAGGTTCCGAGTTTTCGGCACTACACTCTTCTCACCTCCTCTCGAACTCTATCGTATGCCTGACAACGTTCTCGTCGCCTTGGACGGCTCCCCACTTGCCGAGCGTGCACTCACGTACGCACTCGAGACCTTTCCGAACGCCACGATCACCACAATTTACGTCATCAACCCGATCGACTCGGTAATCGACGTAGAGGCCGGTGGCTTGCCAGTCGCAGAGGACTGGTACGATACCGCCCAGGAGCGGGCGACCGAGATTCACACGACTGCGACGGATCTCGCGGCGGAACACGATATTGTGCTCCATACTGTCACTGAAGTCGGGAAACCGGCGCGTGAGATTCTCGACTACGCTGCCGACAACGGCATCGACCAGATCGTTATGGGTAGCCACGGCCGGTCAGGCCTAGACCGGACGTTCCTCGGGAGTGTCGCCGAGACAGTCACTCGCCGAGCACAGATCCCGGTAACGATCATTGGATGAAATCCTCGACTCGTGTACCGAGATCAGGATCGGAGGAATGCTCGTGGGTCCACCTAAAACGTGAAATCAAACCAAACCATAGGTATCGAGAACGTGGCTGTTACTGAATCACAATCCCTCTCGACGTGTACGATCCACATTGAACGACGAGGTGGTCGTGGCGACGCGGGAGCACGGGCGCTCGAACGACATCTCAAACGTCTCTCCGGCGTCCACGATGTCGACGTCTCGTTTCGAACAGGGGACGCCCGGATCACCTACGACGAGAGCATCACCTCAGAAGAAACGATTCGAGACGCTGTCCGCGACCGACACGTGTCGATTCAGGACGAATCTGAGACAGCAACGGATGACGTAAGTACCCGCTCGGAACTCAGGCAGGAGGCCGTGTTCGTCGGTCTGACGCTCCTCGGGATGGCAGCCGGCCTTGTGACGGGGTGGCTCGAAGGACCACAGCTTCTCATGTGGGCCGGTTACGGCGTCGCATACGTCTTCGGCGGGTGGTATGGGCTCAAAGGCGCGATCGAGACGCTCCGCCACCATGCGGTCGATATCGACCTCTTGATGATCGTTGCCGCACTCGGCGCCCTCTCGATTGGCGCACCATTCGAGGGCGCGATGCTGCTGTTCCTGTTCTCACTATCGAACACTCTCCAGCACTACGCGATTGGCCGTTCGCGACGGGCGATCAAGTCACTCGTCGAGATGCGACCGGACGAGGCACAGGTCCTCCGCGACGGTGAGGAGGTCACTGTGCCCATCGACGAGGTCGCCGTGGGCGACGTGTTCGTCGTCCGTCCCGGCGACAGGATTCCGCTCGACGGCGTCGTCGCGTCTGGCGAGGGAACGGTCGATCAGGCCTCGCTCACTGGTGAATCCGTCCCGGTACCGAAGGAACCCGGTGACGAGGTGTTCGGCGGGACGATCAACGAGAGCGGCAGCCTCGAAATCGAGGTCACGCGACAGGCCCACGAGTCGGCAATCAGCCGGCTCATCCACATGGTCGAGCGCGCCCAGAGCGAGAAGGCGCCGACACAGCGGCTCATCGACCGCCTCGAACAGCCGTACGTCCTCGGCGTGTTCGCGCTCACGATCGCGGCGATCGCCATCCCGCTCGCGCTCGGAAGCGAGTTCACTAGCACGTTCTACCGCGCGATGACCCTGATGGTCGCCGCCTCGCCGTGTGCGGTCATCATCTCCACGCCGGCGGCGGTGCTGTCGGCGATCGCCTCCGGCGGCAGGCAGGGCGTCCTGTTCAAGGGCGGCGAACACGTAGAGACGGCCGCGAATATCGACGCCGTTGCGTTCGACAAGACGGGCACACTCACGCGGGGCGAGACGCAGCTGACGGACGTGTTCGTCCGGGACGGTCTTGGGGACGAGTCGCTAACTGCCGACGAGCTGCTCTCGCTCGCAGCCGCCGTGCAGGCCCGCTCGGAGCACCACCTCGCTCGTGCGACCGTCTCGGAAGCCGAAGACCGAGCCCTCGACGTCCCAGACGCACGTCGGTTTCAGTCGGAGGCTGGGAAGGGAGTGCGCGCCGATGTCGACGACGGGACCATCCACATCGGGAATCGGAGTTACGTCGAGACGGTCCTCGAAGACGCCGTGATCTCGGGAATCGAACCCGGCCTCGACAGGCTTCAGACTCTGGAGGCGGAGGGAAAGACGAGCGTCCTCGTTGCACGCGAGAGCGGCGACGATGTCACAGTACTGGGATGGCTTGCGTTCACCGACACGGTTCGCCCTGGGGCTGCAGAGATGATCGAGGACCTCAGATCGCTCGGCGTAGAGCACATCGTCATGTTGACCGGCGACAACGAACGCGTCGCACAGCAGATCGCCGACGAAGTAGGTATCGACGAGGTACAGGCGGAACTATTGCCGGAAGAGAAGGTGGCGACCATCGAAGACCTGGTTGGGCGATACGAAAACGTGGCGATGGTGGGTGACGGGGTGAACGACGCACCGGCACTGGCGACGGCAACGCTCGGCATCGCGATGGGTGGCGCCGGGACTGACATTGCCCTCGAGACAGCCGACGTCGTGTTGATGGGCGACGACATCGGGAAGATTCCCTACGTGCTCGGACTCGGCCGCCGGACGCGCCGAACGCTGACAGTTAATCTCGCAATCGCGTTCGGTGCAATCGCGGTGATGGTTGGCGCGATTCTGTTACGCGGTATCCCCTTACCGTTGGCCGTGGTCGGCCACGAGGGTTCGACGGTCCTCGTTTCCCTGAATGGCCTTCGATTACTCGGCTTTCGAGACTAGGATGTCGAACCCAGTCACGCAGTCTCGACGGTGAACAACGAGTCGTCGTCAAGGACGACCTGCACGCGATGGTGCCAGGCCTCCGCGAAAGCCGCCCGCTGCTCCTCGCTCGCAGACCCATCCAGGATTCCCTGAAGATTCCCGATTGCGGACCCGCCGTCGGGAACGTCGCCGACGTGGTAGGTCACTTCGACGGTCTCGTCCGTGTCGGTTCGCCGGAATCGAAAGGTCGGCTCCGGCGTGTCCGGGTCGAACGCGTCGAAGACGAGGAGGTCGCGGCGGCCGCCGTAGCCCCCGGCGAGCCCGCTGAATCCGTCGTCGTCGGTCGCACCAGTCACGTACGAGATGATGCGGCTCATCAGATACGACACGACACGAAACCACCGGTCACTGAAGGCTGCGAATTGACCACTGTGAGTTCTTCCAGCTCAACGAGGTGTTTGGACATCGGTCGAGATACAGGGCGCGTCTACAGCACAACTAGTCGAGCGCCTCCGCCTGGATCAGGCAGTACCGAGCGGGAGGTCAGGCTGCTATGGTGAAATCCTCAAAAAGAAACAATTCCAGCCAGTCAACCAACGGGGGTGGAACCCCCCCTGGAGTTGCGGTTACTAGGCATAGCTGTACATAGCCGGAGAATCCTTGAAGAGTGTACTGCAAGACCGGCTGCTCCGTATATCGCGCTGAAGGGTGTGTGGACTGTTCTTTGCCACCCGCTTAGAAGGGGAACCGATCACGCGCCGATTGAATTGCGAGGCGAGTCAGGAGTCTCGCAGGGCCACGCTTTGGGAGGTCCCGTACTGTCTCGATGCTGGTCGGCGGTTCGCTACCACCAACGTGTAACTCCCAGCCCGTCTCGTCCTCGAAGCGCTCGACAGACTGATTTACCCGCTGTCGCACGTCGTCCGAATTCATCGTCTCGGGCACGCCATTCCGAAGGACGATGTCGCCGTCAACGATTACTGTCTCTACATCGGCAGGTGCTGCGTTGTTCACGACCTGTGCAGGAATATTGGTCCGTGGCGTGAACTTCGGCTTGTCGACGTCGAGGAGGATAATATCCGCGCGCTTCCCCGCTTCGATACTGCCGATCTCGTCACCCACCCCCAGCGCGCGTGCACCCTCGATAGTGAGCATTCGTATCAGTTCCATCGAGTCGAACTGCCCGGCTGAACGCTTGAGATTTGCCGCCAGCCGAGCTTGCCGCGCTTCTCCGAACATGCTGTATGAGTCGTGCCAGTAGTGGTCGTCAATCCCTACTCCGACGTCGACGCCTGCGGCTCGAAGCTCGGGAACAGGTGTCCATTGTGTCTCCCCATCCGGATTCCAGTAACAGAAGACGGACGGGCAGTGCGCAACGGCTGCGTCCGCCTCGGCGGTTCGCTGGATGTCCTCTTCGTCGGCGAGGCGAAAGTGAGCAGCGACCAGTCGGTCGTCCAGGAGTCCAACGTCGTCGAGCAGTCCCACCGAGTCCTCGCCGCCGTTCGCTCGTGCCATCGTGTTACTCTCCTCGAGTTCGAGCAAGTGCGTGTGGACGAGCAGGTCCGGATACTCTGCGGCGAGGGACGCGGTCCGTTCCCACAACTGCCGGGTACACGACCAGTCGTCGTGCGGGCAGATCGTCGCCCTGATTCGGCCGTCGTACGTGTCGTGGTACGTTTCGACGAACTCGCGAGCACGGGAGAACTGCTGATCGACTGGTTGGTCCCAGAAGAGGTCCGAGATCGCCGGGCCGAAAAATCCGCGGAGCCCTGCTTCCCCGAACGCCTCTGCACCTGCGGCAGGCCGTGCGTCCATCGAGTTCACGGTCGTGACACCGCCCAGGAGGAAATTGAGCGCTGCGAGCTCGACGCCCGCCTCGACGAGGTACTCGAATTCGCCGTTCCCTAGTCTGTTGAACAAGGCCGTCCCGCTCCCAAGCATCTCCGTCAAATCGAGTTCGCTAAACGCACCGATGAGCGGTGTCATCTCCAAGTGCGTGTGGGCGTTCACCAACCCAGGCATCAACAGTTTCCCGTTCCCGTCGATAACGGTGGACGCTTCTAATTCTCCGTCTCCTGCACGTGACGGTCGGACTTCTTCGATACAGCCATCGGTGATGAATACTGTGCCACGCTCGTACAGCCGGTTCCGCTCGTCGGCTGTGAGAACGAGTGCATCGTGGATTGCCAGATCGGCAGTCATCGTGAATTAGGAATGGATGCCCCAGGTACTGTACTAGACAAACGAGCAGGCCGGCGAACACTGTTCCTCCAGGTGGTATCCTCCTCATTTGGGATATCATCGGTCTCTACTGGTCCCATTAGCCTCTGATACGTCGGCGTGATTTAATCCGATTTTCCTTATGAAACTAAAGTCGGATTCCACGGCTCCTGTGGTGATTTACGAGGCCCTTCCCCGTTCTGATAGATTATTTTTGGCCATGGGTTACGATTCCATTGTATCAGCACCTTCATAGTCAGTATATTCTAAGCAAAACCGCAATAGATGATTCCTACAAAGATACACCTATGCAGGCGACGATAATCGACGGAGTTCTTGAATCCCTCCGAATCGGTGTCGGGTTTCTCTGGACGGCGGCGTGGGCGATTATCATGGGCCTCACGATCACGAGCCTCGTCCAAGTCTACGTCTCGAAGGAACGGATGGCACAGGTGCTGGGTGAGGGCGATCTAACTGGACTTACCAAGGCGACCGTGTTCGGAGCAGCGAGTAGTGGCTGTAGTTTTGGGGCCGTCGCCATCGGGAAGGGTCTATTCAAGAAGGGGGCGCACACGGTGAACTTCCTCGCGTTCATGTTCGCGTCGACGAACCTCATCGTCGAGCTCGGATTGATGATCCTGATCCTGCTCGGGTGGGAATTCCTCCTCGCAGAGTTGCTCGGCGGCCTCATCCTCATCGCCGTCATGGCGGTCATCGTTCACCTGACGCTCCCCGAGAACCTGTTTAACGAAGTCCGAGAAACGCTCAACGAACGTGATCACGCATCGGGCGTCACGGAAGATCCCACCTGCGGGATGGAGGGAAAAGACGAGTACACGCTCACGACCGACGGCGGTGAGACGCTCAAATTCTGCTCGGAGGGCTGTATGGAGACCTACCGCCAGGAGACGTCGAGTAGCGGCGGGTGGCGTGACGAGTTGCTGTCGTGGGGTGGCTGGTACAAGGTCGGGAATCAGTACCGCAAGGAGTGGTCGATGATCTGGAAGGACATCGTTGCCGGCTTCCTTATTTCTGGATTCGTCATCGTCTTCGTCCCGCAGTGGGTGTGGAACACGCTGTTCATTCAGGGCGACGGCCTGCTGGTGACTGCCGAGAACGCCGTCATGGGCGTCATCATCGCCGTGCTCAGTTTCGTCGGCAGTATGGGGAACGTCCCGTTCGCCGTCGCGCTGTGGGGCGGTGGCGTCAGCTTCGCCGGGATCATCTCGTTCGTCTACGCTGACCTCATCACGATCCCCGTGTTGAACGTCTACCGGAAGTACTACGGCTGGAAGATCATGCTGTACATCCTCGGTGTCTTCTTCGTGACGATGGCGTTCACCGGCTTCCTCATGGAGCTGCTGTTCGACGCCCTCGGCATCGTCCCGGACCTCGCGGGTGGCGAGACGGCAACCGAGCAGACGTACTTCGAGCTCAACTACACGTTCTACCTCAATATTATCGCCTTTGCACTCTCCGGGTTCCTTCTGTATGTCTACCGGCGGGGACTCGGCGCACCAGGTCAGTATCGAGATCCGGTGTGCGGGATGCGAACCGACGATGAGGGCCCGAGTGCGTCCCACGATGGGACGACGTACTATTTTTGCTCGAAGACCTGTAAGCGCACGTTCGAAGAAGAACCAACGGAATTTGCTGATCAAAGCCCGCAGATAGCAAGTCACGATCACGACCACTGAAAAATGTCCCGTGGGTCATCCGCTGTGAAAGACTTCCCCATCGCAGTTGCGATCCGCAATTGCCACACCCGTCGCGCCCAAATTGACTGTATGAGCAGTCAGTCCTCGAAACTAGGGGACGTCATATGAATCGCCGTCGAGCAGATACCGTCGTTCCAGACTCGAGTGGGTGACTTTGATCCTGTACATCTCTGGGCAGACAGCTCCAATTCTGATTGGCTGGTGACGTCCGTTGAGGACACGAGCAGTAACTGGCTCCCCAAACGGTCACTGGTAGCGGTCGAGTGCGTCGGAAACCTCGGTGACAACCTCCGGTCGGTGGTATATCGAGTCAAGCTCGACCGTGAGTGGGCCGTCGTAGCCGGTGTCGTCCAGTGCGTCCAAGATTCGAGTGAGATCAAGGTCGCCGACGTGCGGCGGAAGGTGGTGGGCAACGCCATCGCGGTCCTCCGACCCGACTTCGGCCGTCTCCGCTAACTCATACCGGTCGTGGATTCGGCGTGCTTCGCTCGAGTCGAGTGCGACTGTACTGTGCAGATGAACGTTCCGGACATCGTGCATCGCTTCCAGCAGTGCCACAGGCTCGGTCGAGTGACCAACATCCAGGGTGAACGCGAACGCGTCGTCGATCCCCAGACTTTCACCAGTTGAAACAAGGGCTTCGACGTCGCTAGGGGTGACGAGGAGGTACTGGTGGGGGCCACGAGGGGCGACATTCTCCAAGGCGACGGTGGCAGTAATCCGTGAACCGTCGTAGACGTCCGCGTCGAGGTGGTCGCGGCTACCGTCTGGTTCGGCTTTCGAGACTGCGTCCGCGAGCCGTTCGAGGAACTGGCGTCTGGCAGCGTCGACGTCTACATCGTCGCCCCTCCAGAAACGTGGCGCGTGATGGGTGGATACAGCAGGCTCTAAGCGGTGCTCCGGGGTTTTATCGATGACAGACGCCAGATGGAGGTGTCGCAGTTTGGTGAACAGCGAGTTCACGCCACCGTCGTCGTCTTCTAGCAATCGCTGGAGGTGCGGCCCGTGGACTGTCCCTATGTCAAGATTGTAAGCGTCGAGCGTCCGCTTGACAGGAACGATATGATGAGCGTATGGCTGTGGACAGAACAGTTCGACATCCGCGTCAACGGCGGCAATCGCATCTAAGTACGGGTCCTTCGGAGGGTCGCCCGTCGAATTCCAGTCTACAGAGCTATGCGGGACCGAAAACTGAAGAGAACGACCCATACACCCCTCACGTATCACTACATCAATAAATTCTGGGGCGAACGTACACCGTCTGCCGATGTTTCTTCCACCGCAAGAATCATCGCTCTCGCTGTCGCGGTATTCCTACATCATCCTGTGGAGCGAGCATCCCATCCAGCAAGCTCGAACACGCCGTCTCGCCAATCAGCCATCCGCCAGCAACTCAAGCGTCTTCGGGTCGGGTTCGCCATCGAAGAACTGCTCTAGTGCGTCTCTGAACAGTGCTGGGTCATCTGCAACGACTTCGAACAGTGTCATCGAGGAGCGGAACTTCAGGTCATCCGGTCTGCCAAAAATCTCGTTCGCCGATCGATCGTTGGTCTCGTTCACGAGCCCGGTACATTCGCGCAATCTCGGCGCAAGTATGGGATGTTCTAGATAGGCTTTGGCTTCGCTTCGTGACGAAATCGCGTACCGCTGAGCCATCTCACTCTTGCCGAGTCCTTCCATCTGGGGGAAGATGTACCACATCCAGTGACTACGCTTGCGTCCCGTTCGGAGTTCTTGTTTAACCTCGTCGATGACGGGGTCTTGGGCGTCGACGAACCGTTGCAGGTCGTAAGGGTCGTTCGTCCGTGTCATCTTCCAACCTAGTTTCCCAGTTCCTCGGGTGGATGTTGAATCTTGTCCGCCTGGAGGATCTGATGAGGAGTACAATCAGAGTTATATTGATGTGTCAGAAGACACTCTCGCAGCTTGCTGGAGTAGCGCGTAATGCGGCTCAACCGCATCTCGTCGGTTCGAAATTCGTTTGAATGCTTCTTCGAGCTCTAAATTTGAGTGTATTGCAAGTGCAGTTGCTGCGACTGCTGGACTGCGAGATGCACCAGCGGAACAGTGGACGTAGTCACTCATTGTTCGATGGCCGTCGAGCTGAGTAAGCCGATAAGTAGCTATGCTTATGTATCGTTCCGGGATGTTCGCAAAATCTCGGTACCCACGAGACCATAGAGGAATCCGAAGAGTCCGAGGTAGAATCCTGCGTGGATAAACGACGGATGGCCAGTTTGGTAAGGAGCAATCACCGTGAATCCTCCGTATAGTACGAGCAGGATTGCAAACAGTTCGGAGAGGAGGGCTTTCTGGACGGACATCGTTATCGGATCCCCGTTTTGACTGCAAAACTTCACCGATTCACGTATCGACCAACCATCTGATCTAATCGGTAGCGATCAAAAACGCCGTGCGAGATACAGGGGTTGCATTCAGCAGTCGTTTGAACGACGGAACAGCTCCGGGTGAAGAACGCCGTCTCAGTCAAGCAGACCGTACTCACGTTCCTCGTGCTGGACCGAGATCCACTTTTCCTCAAGGAGTTCGTCCCGCACCCATTCGCCGTTGTAGCGGCCAAGGCCAGACTGTTTGAGTCCACCAAACGGTGCATTGGGCTCGCCGTGGTCGGGAATCTCACCGGTTTCCTCCCACACTTCGGGGAGTGGTAGTTGGCGACGTTCCAGAGTTTGCTGGCACTCCACCCGTGCCGGTCAAGCGATTCTTCTGCCTGACTGTGGTTGAGGATTTTCGTACGGAGGGTACGGTGGACTTCCAGCATTCTGAAACGATGTATAATCTATTACGCTATCTTCGATTGTAAATTTTAGTGTTTCGTGGCAGTGGAATACCCGGCGGTGCTATTGACGATGGATTGTGGAATGGGTTGTCGGATTCATCCCGCGCCTAAAGGCACGGGTATTCTCCTCGCACTGTATAACAGAACTCGACAAGATTATTTCCGTACAAGTATGAGTTCCATCCGCTCAATTCGCCCCCTGTGTTCAGAATCGTTTGAGCCTGCTACTAGAATACACTCAGAAACGACGCGAAATACAAAGAATGGATATCGCACAGTGACTCTGTTTACTCCACCAGTATTTGACCGAGCCATCCGCAAGAACTAGACTGCAAACCGTTCCAGATCAACTGAGAGTTTCGTGAGGTCACTACGGCCGCATATAGGCGTATCCTTCCGTCTCCAATCGCGTCACTTCCACAGCACCCTCTGGGACGGTCTTAACGCCCTCAACGAGGTCGGATTCGTCGAGACCCATCATCTCGAGTGTGTTGCTACAGGCCTTGAATGAGACACCGTCGTCCAAGAGGGCCCGAACTTGCTCCTCGCTCTCTTGGCCAGTTTTAATCGCCTTCATTCCATCCGCCTGAACGACAACCGCAACGTCATCTATACTGCCAGTCTCGTCGTCCAGGAGGTTTTTGGCGATAGCCAGTGCTGTTTTCTGCTCGTTCTCGTCTCCTGACACGAGATGGATAACGGTTTGCATACACGTCCATTACGTGGAGCACGGTCTAATGCTTAATGCAAACAAATGACAGGGTGCTGAAGAAGGAAACGGGTCACTCGGGTGGTTTTTGACAGTTGCGGTTCCGTTGACACGCTTTTTCGTCCGGAACCCGACTGCGAGGTACAGATAGAACGCCGTCACTCCATCCGTCGATCCCCTCTGAATCTCTGAGACGGATACCCACCGTGGCGGACTGCGGAGGCCCTTCCCCTGCACTGTACCGATGTAGAGTGCGTTGTTGATGAGGTCATCGTAGCTGAACGCTTGCGGATAGTTGACGAGGTGAAATCCGTGCGCGGCGCTTAGTCCCTCGTCACGTACCCACTCGCGAACCGCTCCTCGCACCTCGCATGGAGCGTCAGGTGCGACCAGTCGTGTAGTTTCCCAGCCATGTACGCGTTACCAGTCGGGGGAACGAACAGGGACAGGCGCCCTGGGTACCCTCCCAAGCGAAAGAAGCTAGCCCCTGAACACCCAATTATGAGGCAGGATGACTGATTACGACCTCATCGTGCTCGGTGGTGGAACCGGAAATCAGGTCGCCGCGGCGGCGGCCGACGAGGGGTTGGATACGGCGCTCGTCGAGCGAGGGCATCTCGGCGGCACCTGTCTGAACCGCGGCTGTAACCCCACGAAGAAACTCATTCACCGCGCAGACGTCGCCGAGACCATCCGTCACGCCGACGATTTCGGAATCGAGGCATCCGTCGATGGCGTCGCGTTCGCCGAAATCGTCGACAACGTGATAGAAACCGTCACTAAGCGGCCGAGGAGAAGGCCCGTCGCGCGCGCAACCGAAGCAACCTTACGTTCTATCAGACCGAGGGACGCTTCGTCGGCCCACACGCGGTCGAGGTCAACGGCAGCGACGGCCAGGGTGGCGACCGGCTCACTGCCGAGAAGATCGTACTGGCGGGCGGTAGCCGACCGATGATTCCGGATTCCATCGACGGAATCGACGAAACGCCCTACCTTACGAGCGACGAAGCGCTTCGACTCGATGCGCTCCCCGACCGACTCGTCGTGGTCGGCGGCGGCTACATCGCCGTCGAGTTGAGTCACTTCTTTTCCCAGGTAGGCAGCGACGTGGTAATCGTCGGCCGCGGTGACGCACTCGCCGCCCGAGAGGACGCGGCGATAGCCGAGCGACTTACCGAGGCCTACCGGGAGAAACACGAGTTGCACCTCGGGTTCGAAGCGACGGCAATCGCAGATGAGGACGGCGAGCGCGTGGTTACCGCCGAATCGGAAGCTGGCGAGGAGATACATGTTCGCGGTGACCGACTCCTGATCGCAACTGGCCGGAAACCGAACAGCGATGTCTGGAACGTCTCGGCAGCCGACATCGAGACCGACGGACAGGGGTTCGTCGAAACCGACGAGTACCTCCGGACGTCGGTCGACGGCGTCTACGCAATGGGCGATATCGCGGGCAACTATATGTTCAAACACTCCGGTGACAAAGAGGCCGAGTACGTCGTGGAGAACGCCGTTCGCGGGAACGAGCGACCTGTCGAGTACCCAGGGATGGCTCACGCCATCTTCGGGTCGCCCCAGGTCGCCAGCCTCGGGCAAAACGAGGGTGACCTCGACGAGGGGATCGACTACGAGGTGGGGACCTGCGCCTACGACGACACGGCGCTCGGGTCGGCACTGCGTAACGAGAGCGGATTCGCGAAGGCCATCGTGGGGAGCGAGGGCGAGGTCCTCGGCTGTCACATCATCGGCCCGGAGGCGTCGACGATGATTCACGAGGTGAGCACGGCCGTCGCAGCGGGTGCCGATGCAGAGCTGATAGCGGAGACGATCCACGTCCACCCCGCCATCTCGGAGGTCGTCCAGGGTGCCTTCCGCGACGTGTGCAACGTGGCTCCCTCCGGTCTCTGATCGAGCGTCGGGACCGCGCGCCGTCACGGCTCGTGAGACCATCCCACAGCTCTCCCCGCGCGAAGGGCTCCGACCACAACGTGGGCTCGTTTACTCTATTCCGTCGCTCCTGGGGCCGCCGATCCCCGCTACCCTCTTCACCATGCCAGCCGATATCTAGCGTATGAACGTACTCGTTGCCGGTTCGCACGGACAGGTCGGCCAACACGCGACCCGCATCCTCGCCGAGAGCGACCACGATGTTCGGGGGATGGTTCGCGCGGAGTCGCAAGCGTCGGACATCGAGGACCTCGGTGCCGAACCCGTCGTCGCGGATCTGACCGGGGACGTCTCGCACGCCGTCGAGGGAATCGACGCGATCATTTTCGCCGCGGGTTCGGGCGGCGAGGACGTGTGGGGCGTCGACCGCGACGGCGCGAACAATCTCGTCGACGAGGCCGAATCCGAAGGCATCAAACGGTTCGTGATGCTCAGCTCGATTAACGCCGATCGGCCCGAGAGTGGTCCGGAAGAGCTGCGAGAGTACCTCCAGGCAAAGGCCGAGGCCGACGAGTACCTACGGGAGAGCGACCTGACGTACACGATCGTCCGACCCGGACCGCTGACGGACGAGGACGGAACCGGACGAATCAGAACGGGCGTCCATCTCGACGGCGACGACGTCGATATCCCGCGTGAGGACGTCTCCCGGACGCTGGTCTCGGCGCTCGAGGCCGAGAGCACGTTCGGCGAGACGTTCGAACTCGCGGCCGGCGACGAGCCGATCGAGGAGGCGTTACAGGAGCCGCTGGACGACTGACTGCATGGTTCGGCGAAAGGACGCGAACGTCTACCGGCCTTCCGGCGCGTAGCGCACCACGACATCAGCGGTTCGGGGCTGTCGGTCCAGTCCTGCAGCTATCGACTGAAGGGTCGTGATCAATTCCTCGTCCGAATATCTTCGTAGCTTGCCAACGGGCGTCGCCGAAAACCCAGCCTCCTCGAGCGCGGTGTTCCAGGAGCCGAAGACGTGGTCGTACGTTCGCGGTGCAGCCATCTCCGACTCATGTGCGACATCGACCGCTTTCGGCTTTCGACCGAGTGCGTCCGCCAGTTCGCACAGATCGTCCAAGAGCCGATCTTCAGTCCACTTCTGGACTGGTTTCACTGGCGTCGCATATCCTGCTGACTCGAGTGCAGCCTCCCAGTAGCTCGGTGGGTTCTGGGGTGTGAATCCGACCGCCCACAGCGCGCTGTACCAGGAGCCAAACGCGTCCTGGAACGGAGGCAGATTCGGGCAGTCCTCCCGCTCGAGGATGTCTGCCAGCTCCGGTGGTCTCCCCAGTTCCTGCTCGAGTCTCTGTAGGCTGTCCCGTAATCGCTCTGCTTCAGGCACTTTCTGGTCGCCTCTTGTTTATCTGGTGGGATAGGGCGCTGTATCCCCGCGCTGACGCGTGAGGTTTTAGCGCCCTATCCCACCAGATAACATTCGAAAGGTTCGGTAGAGCCGTATCACTGACTGTGTTGGGCAAACGCACAAATGGGCATCGCGGCAGCGTCTTTGACTTTGATGGAGGCCGAGATATTTTATTGGCAGCCGTCGTAGAGTCGGTATGGGAAACGATAAACAAGAATCCGAGACCGAAGCGGAATCGACAGATGGTGAGACGGAACGTGAAGGTGAGCGGGTGATGAGTCGGGCAGACGGTGCGGGAATACTCCGTGAAGTCGCTGATGGTGTCGAGAACGGGACGATCGACATCGAAGGAGAAAACGGCTTCACGGTGGCGGTTCCAGAGCGCTTCGAACTGGAAGTCGAGTACGAGGTAACCGACGACGAGGCCGAGTTCGAAGTCGAACTCGAATGGCAGATAGAAGACGGCGAACCGGTATCGGCGAACGAATAATTAGGGAGACAGCCCATCTTGCGGCCATTCGTTGGAAACCCCATCCGATCATTCAGCCACACGGGTGTCTGCCAGACTGGATAACCCCTCCCAGAGAGCACCAGACCCGGTCAACAGAGTCCAACCCAGTCACGGGAACCTACAGTCCTACATATCAAGTCCCCGGAGAAATTCAAAGAATCGTCCGAGAGGAGTCGACAGGTTCGAATCCACTGAGCGTTCGATACAGAGGACCTACTTACCGGCTGAATAGTCCCGTCACCACCGTTTCGAGTCTTTCATCAGGGATCGACGGTGCGGAGGTGGTGGCGGAGCCGGGTATCTTTCTGCCTCGTGCCCCTGGGTACATCTCACGCATCACCCTGTGAGCCTCGACCCACTCTCACTCCTCGATAGACTCCCGCGTCACAGCCTCCACACTCGCGTGTGGACCCACCTCGACGGTCGCCCGCTCCCCGCCAACCTCGAACACCACCGAGAACCGGGGTGGCTCCTCGCTGTGGATCTCCGCCCGGAACCCGTCGAGGTCGGCCCAGACCTGCGATGGGTGGCGTGCCGATGCGTCGAAGCCGTGCTCGGCGAGGAACCCCTCCACGACGGGGTGGAAGGTGGCCATCGTACCGCCGGAGACGTGGGCGACGCTTCCGCAGCGCCCGCACTCGAATTCGGCCATCGACGGCTTCGGGTCCTCGCCGGGGCCGCCGCCGGGGAGCCACAGGAGGTCGCGCTCGACGCGCCCCGAGCAGAGCTGGCAGAACCCGTCGAACAGACTCCCGAACGTCTGGTGGTACCAGCGGGCGAACGCGGTCGGTAGCTCCGCCCGGTCGTACTGGTCGATGTTGCCCGGCGGGAACGAGAACTCGGCCCCGCCGTCGCAGTCCACGCAGCGGAACTCCGCACGCTCGTCGGCGTAGCGGACGACCATCTCGCCGTCACAGAGCAGGCAGTTCCAGCCCGGCCTGATGGGGTCGATGGTCGCGTTCGTCGTGTACGTGCCGGCGTACATCGCGCCGACGACCTCCCGGCCAGCGTGGGTCAGCTCGTAGCCGCTGTCGTCGCCGTCGTCGGTCTTCCGGACGAACACGCCGCACAGCCTGTCGAGGTGGTAGTTGAAGTTCCCGCTGTCGGCGATGTCGACGCGGTCGAACAGCGCCGAGAACGAGAGCCGGTCGTCCGGTCGCATCCCGAGCGCCCGGAGGATGTCGACGCGGACCTCGTTCCCGAGCAGCCCGAACACGTCGTCCGGCGGCCGTTCGTCGACCCCTTCGGTGGTGTCGTCCGGCTGCTCACCGTCCATATGCCGTCGTTCACGCCCACCGGCAACTGATTTGTGGTCGGGTGCCGCGCTGTTTCGACCCCGCCGAGTCTCTGGATGGGACGGCCCCCTGAGGACAGGCGTGTCTGGGTTCTTACAGTACCGCGGTACAGATTACGCTTATTCCGTTCCCAGCTCTGAAACTGTGACACGCCAGACCGTTCGCACATCGACGATACGCGCTCCCCCACACCACGACATGTCGACATCGACCCCCGTTCGCTACCTGTTGCACCGGTTCGCCCGCCGCCGCAGTCGCCAGTTCGTCGGCGGCACTCTGCTGATACTGCTCGCGCTCGCCTTCCAGCGCGTCCCCGCGCTCGTCATCGGCGTCGCACTGGACTCGCTGCTGCTCGAGAGCCAGGCGTTCGCCCTGCCACTCGTCCCCGCCGGACTGGCTCCGGACGAGACGGGCGCACAGGCCGCGCTCGTGGTGGCACTCCTCGCCGTCGCCGTCGTCGGGGAGAGCCTCTGCCGCTGGTACGGCACCCTCGTCTACGAGCGCGCCACCCTCGAAACGCTCCACGAGATCCGGACCACCTCGTTCGACACGGCGATCGGTCTTCCACTGTCGGCCCACTGGACCGGGGACCGGGACCGTCTGAGCGTCCTCAACGACGACGTGGACAACCTCGCGGACCTGTTCGACGGCGGTCGCGCAGCTGTCGTCTACGGCGGTGAACTCCTCACCGCGTTCGCCTTCATGCTGCTCCTGAACTGGAACCTCGCACTCGTCGTGGCCGTGCTCCCGGTGGTCGTCGCCGTCACGGCGCGGTACTACGCCGGGCTGCTCGAGCCGCGGTACGACGCCGTGCGCTCGAACGTCGGCCGGCTCAACAACCGTCTCCGTGACGCTGTCGAGGGCATCCGGAGCGTGAAGTCGCTGGTCCGAGAACGGCACGAGACCAGTCGGCTCGGTGCGGCCTCGGCGGCCTACAAGCGCGCTGCCTGGTCGGCTCTCAAGCTCCGGGCCATCTACAACCGCGTCTCCTGGCTGCTCGCGGTCGCCGGCGTCTGGTTCCTCTTCGGCGTGGGGAGCTACTGGCTCCTCACCGGCACCCCGGCCGTCTTCACGCAGTCGCTCACCGCGGGGACCCTGCTCACGTTCATCATGTACACGTTCTCGCTGATGGACCCGACGCGGAAGCTCGCGGTCGAGGTGCTGGACAGGATAGAGAACGGTCGGGCGTCCGGTCGTCGGGTCGTCCCGCTGCTGCGCCACGACGCCGCCGAGAGCCCCGACGAGCAGGCACCACCGCTGTCCGTCACCGACGGCGGTGTCGACTACGATGGGGTGTCGTTCACCTACGACGACGCCGCTGGCGAGCCGACGCTGCAGGACGTCTCCCTGCGGGCCGACCCCGGTGACTTCGTCGGTATCGTCGGCCACAGCGGCGCTGGCAAGTCCACGCTCGTGAAGCTCCTGCTCCGGTTCTTCGACCCGGACACCGGCGAGATCCGCATCGACGGCCGGCCAATCGACGAACACGCCGTCGAGAGCCTCCGGGAGCACGTGGGCTACGTCGGGCAGGACCCGTTCCTGTTCCCCGGGACGGTCCACGAGAACGTCGCCTACGCGGCCCCGGACGCCCCACGCGAGGCCGTCGTCGACGCAGCGAAGCAGGCTCGCGCACACGAGTTCGTCACCGAGCTGGCCGACGGCTACGACACCGAGGTCGGCGAGCGCGGCACCACGCTCTCCGGTGGGCAGCGACAGCGTCTCGCCATCGCCCGGGCCCTCCTGACGGAGCCGGACCTGCTGGTGTTCGACGAGGCGACGAGTCACGTCGACACCGAGACCGAGGCCGAGATACAGCGGACACTGCGCTCCGTCGCCCAGGACAGGACCGTCTTCGCCGTCGCCCACCGACTCTCGACGGTCCGGCAGGCCGACCGCATCGTCGTCCTCGAGGACGGCCGGATCACCGAGCGCGGCACGCACGACGAACTCGTCGACCGGGACGGTACGTACGCCTCGCTCTGGGCGGTCCAGACCGGAGCCGTCGCGACCGGGATGGATGGGTCGGCCGACGCCCCCGAAACGGAGGTCCAGGGATGACGGATGCGTTCTCGGAGCGGGCCGACGACCACCCGCTCGTCTCGCTCGTCGACCGCTACGGACGGGCGGACCTTCCGCTGCTGCTGGTCGCGATGGCGTCGACGTTCGTCTCCATCTTCCTGAGCCTCGCCGACGTCTACCTCATCGGACTGGGCATCGACGCGCTGTTCAACGACCAGCCCTTCGCTCTGCCGCTGCTGCCGCAGTCCGTGGTCCCGACCGAGACCATCGACCTGCTCGTCTTCGTCACGGCACTCATCGTCGCGACCAGTCTGGTGTCGCACTCGCTCTCGTTCGTCGGGGAGTACTGCTTCGGCCTGTACACCCAGCGGTTCCTGCACGAGGTCCGGACAGGAGCCTTCTCGACGGTCGTCGGCTTCGACCTGGCCTTCTTCGACGAGCACCGCACGGGCAACGTCATCAGCGCGCTGAACGACGACGTGAACCAGCTGGACACGTTCTTCAACAAGCTCGTCGAGGCGAGCATCTGGGCGCTCACCACCATCGTGAGTGCGTTCGTCTACATGGGCCTGCTGAACGTCCAGCTCGCGCTGTTCGTCCTGCTATCCGCGCCGGTGCTGGCCGCGATGAACCTCTGGTTCTCCCGGCGGGTGGAGCCGATCCAGGACGACATCCGGACCGAGCGTGGCGGACTGAACGCGCTGCTGGAGACGGCGCTCGGCGGGCTCGACGTCATCAAGGCGAACACCGCCGAGGCCGCCGAGAGCCGGCGGACCGCCGACGCCTCGCGCGAGTACACCGACGCCCGGCTCGCGAACCGTCGGCTCTCCATCCGACAGGCACCGCTCAACCGCCTCGTCGTCGGTGTCTGGCTCGTCCTCGTCGTCGCCATCGGGGTCCAGTGGACCACGGTCGGACCACCGCTGGTCTTCTCCGGGACGCTCACCGCCGGGGAGCTCGTCCCGTTCCTCTTCTACCTGGAGCGGATGACGCCGCCGCTGAAGAACCTCGGCGGCCTCATCAACGGCTACAAGGGCGCGAAGGCGGCCGCGAAACGGATCGGGGGACTCACCGCTCGCGAGGTGGGGACCGGTCGTCGGGAGGAGGCCGCCGTCGACCTCGACGCACCCGGCGTGACCGTCGACGACGTCTCCTTTACCTACCCCGGGACAGACCGGCCGGTCCTCGATGGCATCGACCTCGCCGTCGCATCCGGCTCGACAGTTGGTATCGTCGGGGCGACGGGCGCTGGCAAGTCGACGCTCCTCGACTTGCTGCTCAAGTTCCACGACCCCGGAACGGGTCACATCGAGGTTCAGGGACGGGCTCTCACCGACATCGAACCGGAGTCCTACCGCGAACAGGTCGGCTACGTCGACCAGGACTCGTTCCTGTTCGACGGCACCGTCCGGGAGAACGTCGCGGCCGGCGCACCGGACGGTGAGGTGGACGACGCGCGGGTCCGCGAGGCCGCCCGCGTCGCGGGTGCTCACGAGTTCGTCACCGAACTGGCCGACGGCTACGACACCGAACTCGGCGTGCAGGGCACCTCGCTGTCGGGCGGCCAGCGCCAGCGACTCGCCATCGCCCGCGCCGTCGTCGGCGACCCGGAGCTGCTGGTGTTCGACGAGGCGACGAGCCACGTCGACACCGAGACCGAGCGCATCGTCCAGGAGCACCTCGCCGAGATCACCGCCGACCGCACGACGTTCGTCGTCGCCCACCGTCTCTCGACGGTCCGGCACGCCGACCAGATCGTCGTGCTCGACGACGGCCGGATCGTCGAATCGGGCACGCACGACGAGCTGGTCGAGGCGGGAGGGAGCTACGCGCGCCTCTGGAACGTGCAGGTCGGTGCGGTCGCGGCATCCGGTGACTGAGTACGGCGTGACACTCGGCCCCAGCGCCGACCCGGTCAGTTCGCCGTCGTGCCCGGCATCTCCGCACGAATCTCGTGCCGCTCCACCCCGTCACGTCCCGGGTACTCGACGACGAACGTCCCGCCACCGTCGTTGTCGAACAGGAGGGCCATCCCGCCCGCGGTTCCGCTGTACTCGTACGACTCGCCGGCCGCGACCGGGAACTCGAAGGCGCGCTTCCCGCTGAAGGCCGCCGAACTCGCCGTCGCGACGAACTGGCCGTCCCGGTCGCCCTCGTTCCGGACAGTCATCTCCAGCTCGAGGTCGCCGTCACGCCGGACGAACTCGGACGACTCGATGCCGAACCTCGGCATGTTGCCGACGTTCTCTTGGACCGCCGCCGGGAGGCTCCAGCGGGCAGTTTCACCGTTTTCCTCCACGACCAGTTCGGCCCTCTCGTGGTTGCCTGGCGGAAGGGGAACCGCGTACTCCCGGTCGGTGAGCGTCGGCGTCGGGGACACGGAGACGTCGCTGCCGCCGGGGACCTCCGTTCGGAGGTCGTCGATGGACGCCAGGTCGGAGCCAGTGACCGTGACCACGATGTACTGGCCACGCCACGCGACCAGCCGCGGGTCGTGGACGCCCGTTGTGTAGACGCCCTTCCGGAGTCTGGGCTCGGAGAGAACCACGTCCCGGTCCCCGACCGTAGCCGTCTCTCCCATCTCGACTCGGGTCGATGTCTCATTGATACTCGGCGTTCGAGTAGTCGGTTCAGAGGCTGGCGATTCGGTGGAGGCTGGCGGCGATTCGCCCGGAGAGCCACCCAGGCAGCCGGCGATGGACGGAACCCCGGCCGCCGCGAGACCGAGGAACTGCCGTCGGTCCATGGATAGGGGTTTCAGGAATACAGACAAGTGCTTTCTGGAGGACGAGGCCGCAGAAACCGTCCCCCGGTTCCCTCCGGACGCCTCAGTTCTGCGCCCCGCCCCCGTTCGCGGAGAACGTGTTCCCGTTCTGGCTCACTGTCGCGTCGCCGCTCACCGCGAGCCCGTAGCCGCTGCCGTCGCGGATGGTCGAGTTCTGGAGCGAGAGCGTCGAGCCCTCGAACACGACGACGTTCGCGTGACCGGGGGCGAAGATCCAGTCGTCGCGGCCGCCGTGCTCGACGACGCACCAGTGGAGCTGGTTGTCGGTCCGCGCGCTGCCGCGGAAGGCGATGCCGTCCCAGAACCCCGGCGTCTGCTGTTCACCGGTGAAGGTGATCGGACTGCCGGACTCGCCAACGGCCGTGAGCGCGCCGGGACCGTCCTCCTCGACGGTCATCCGCGCACCCTGGCCGAACTCGACGGTGGTCCCGGGGTCGATCGTCAGGTGTCCGTTCACCTCGACGTTGTCGTCGGTGTTCACCCGGTAGGGCACGTCGATGGCGTCCCAGGTGACGGTCTGTCGGCTCCCGATGGTGTCGCCACGGACGAGCACGATGTCCTCGTCGTTGCCGGTGTAGGTGCCGGTGTCCGAGAGCGGGTGGGCCGTCGACGAGGCGACCCTCCCCGCCCCCGACGCGTTCCGAGTGACGGTGTTGGCCGTGAAGCTGTCGACCTTCGCGCTGCCGGAGAAGGCGAAGCCGTAGGCGTCGCTCTCCCGGAGTGTGCAGCCGTCGATGCGGACCCGTGAGCCCTCGAACACGACGACGTTCGCCCTGGCGGGTGCGAAGATCCAGTCGTCGCCGCCGCCGTACTCGACGACGCAGTTGCGGAGCTGGTTCTCGGTCCGGTCGGTGCCGCGGAAGGCGATGCCGTCCCAGTAGCCGCGGGTCTGCTGTTCACCCGTGAACGTGATCGGCTGGCTCTCCTCGGTGTCCGGGTCGATGCCGACCGCCGTCAGCCGGCCCGGCCCGTTCTCCTCGATGGTCATGCTGGCGCCCTGTCCGAACTCGACGGTGGTGCCGGGGCCGACTGTGAGGTGGCCGTCCACCTGCACGTTCTCGCCGGTCTGGACGCGATAGGGGGCGTCGATTGCGTCCCACGTCACCTCGTCGTCACCCGGAATCGTGGCCCCGCGGACGAGCACGAAGTCCTCGTCGTTACCGGTGTAGGTCCCGGTGTCGGAGAGGACGTGCGCGGTCGCGGACGAGACCAGCCCGGCCCCGGAGGCGTTCGCGGTCACCGTGTTCTGCACGAAGGCGTCGACACGTGCGCTACCGGAGAAGGCGAAGCCGTAGGCGTCGCTCTCGCGGAACGTGCAGTTCGAGACGTCGACCCGCGAGCCGTCCCAGACGGCGAGGTTGGCCTCCCCTGGCGCAAAGATGTAGTCGTCGCCGCCGCCGTACTCGAACACCACGTGCTCGAACCGGCTCGGCGTCTGGTCGCTGCCGACGATACCGACGCCCTTCCAGTAACCACGGGTCTGCTGTGAGCCGGTGAACGTGATTGGTTGGACCTCCTCGGTCTCGGGGTCCATCCCGACCGCTCGGAGCGAACCGGGGCCGTCCTCCGAGACCAGGAGACCGACGCCCTGTCCGAACTCGACGGTCGTCCCGGGGGCGATGGTCAGCTCACCGTCCAGCCGGATGTTGTCCCCCGTCTCCACGGTGTAGGGCACGTCGAGTGCGTCCCACGTGCCCGCGAAGTCGGCCCCGATGTCGTCGCCGTGCATGGCGACGCGGTCCTCGTCGTTTCCCGTGTAGGTGCTCCCGTCGCTCAGGAAGTGCGCCGACTGTGACGAGACGTACGCGGCACCGTCGCCGTTGGCCGTCAGCACGTTCTGCTCGAAACTGTCGACCGTCACGCTGCCGCTGTAGGCCAGCCCGTAGGCGTCGCTCTCGCGCAGGCTCGAGCTGTCGATACGGAGTCGTGCGCCGTCGATGGCCACGACGTTCGCTCGTGCAGGCGCGAAGATGAACGAGTCCCCGCCGCCGTACTCGACGACCGCGTAGGTCAGCTCGCTCTGCACCCGGTCGGACCCCTCGAAGAAGATGCCCTTCCAGAAGCCGCGTGTCGCCTGATCACCGGTGAACACCACGGGCTCCGCGCAGTTCCCGACCGCCGAGAGCGCGGAGTCGGCTCTGACGACGAGTGAGGTGTCCTGTGCGAAGCGGAGCTTCGTCCCCGGTTCGACGGTCAACACTGCGCCGTCCTCTACGTCGAGCGAGCTGGTGACCAGGTACTCGCTGGCCTCGGAGCCGAGCGTCGTGTCCTCGGTGAACGTGCCGCCGATCTCGACGACGTCGCCGCCGCCCGCGTTCCCCGCCGGACAGGCCTCCATGCCCGCCGTGGGTCCGTCACCGGCAGGTTGGCCGGTGTCGTCCGTCGGTTCGCCGTCCCCTGCCGTGGTCGGCTGATCCGTCGGTGGCGCGGCCGTGGTCGCCTGTGGTGTCGGGTCCGCCGCCGGGCTGTCGGAACCGCCAGTCAGCGCCGCACAGCCCGCGACCGAGGTTGCGAACGCCGTCGCGCCGACCGCCCTGAGCAGGTCGCGCCGCCTCGTCGTCCGGTCCCGCTGCTCCGTCATCGGTTCCCTCCGCTGGCCGCCGCGTCGGCACGTGCGTCGAATCCGTTCGCAACTGCAGTCGCTGTCGGTGGTACCGTCTCTTGTCTACCCATCGACTGCTCCTCGGTCGTCGACCGTCTTGATATCGCAGTCGAAGTACTTCGTGTCCCGCCGCACCCAGGCGATTCGGGGGCGAAGCACGTCGGGTCCGCCCCGGTTGTGTCCGTCTCGGCCGCCCCACTCCGGTTCGCTCAGACCGGTGTGACCGGCACCTCGGACCCCCTGAGGACACGGTCCGTCACCGACCCGAGGTGGTGGGGGCCCTCGCCTGGCTCCCCCGAGGCACCGCGCTTGCCCATCACGATGGCGTCGATGTCGTTCTCCGAAGCGTACGTCAGAATCTCCTGGTGGGGAACGCCGCGGCGCACTGCCGTCGTCGTCTCGATTCCGTGTTCGATGGCGTCCTCGACGACGTCCCCGACGAGGTCCTCTGCGTCGTCCGCCAGCCGCTCCAGCGCCGCCTCGTAGCTGCTCAGGGCCGGCGTCGACCCGTAGACGTTCTCGTCGACGACGAACAGCACGTGGAGTGTCGCGCCGTGTTCCGCCGCCAGGTCCATCCCGTGTTCGATGCCCCGCTCGGCGTGCTCGCTCCCGTCCGTCGGCACGAGGATGCTCGAGTACATGGCTAGAACTACGCTGTTTGCTACCAAGAGTGATGCGCCGGTTCCCGTGACGGTGGAATCGGGCCGTGGTCTCAACACCGCCGACAGTTGACCCGCTGGTAGTAGAGGAGACCGACGAAGAGACCGATGCTCGCGACGCCCAGCAGCGGGCGGAGCGGGTCGAAGTACGTCAGCAGCGCGGAGCTGCTGAACAGCGCGAGCAGGAGCGCGTTGCAGATTGGACACCCGAACGCGAGGACCCCGGAGATGACGCCGCCGACGGCGACACCGTCACCGACTGGTTCCGCCGCCAGCGACCGTTGGTAGACGAACGCCGCCGCGAACGCGGATGTGGCGAACAGGAAGAGGTAGTCCACCGGCGTCCTGGCGACCATCCGGACGTAGAGCGGGTTCGGTATCAGTCCCGTCACCGCCCCGAACACCAGGAACACGCCCAGTCCGACGGCGACGCCTCGCAGGACGTCTCGTCGGTCACCGGCGACGTTCACGTGAGGTCACCTACGTCACAGGTCCGGGGGTCGCCCGTTCTGGCGAGGAATCCGACGAGCAGCAGGATCCCGGCGGCCCGGAGGAGGTTCCCCTGGAACGGGAGCGCCGCCATCGCCCCCACGAACCCGAGCATCCCGAGGACGCCGGCTCCGCAGCTCGCACAGCCCGCAGCGAGGACGCCCGGGAGCACCGTCGCCAGCGACGATGCGCCGCTCGCCCGTGTCTGCCGGTACAGCGCGGCGGTGTGGGTCAGCGCGACCCCGGTCAGGAGCGCGTACAGCACGACGAGTGCGAGCCCTATCCAGCCGGTGGTGAGGTACACCTCCCGGGTGAGCGCCGAGACGGCGTAGCCGATGTCCGCGGGGTCCTTCGAGACGATCTGGACGGAGAACTGTGGGAACGTACTCAACACGAGCACGAGGTACGTCAGTGCCGTGGCGACACCGGCGACCAGCAGCCGGCGGTCAGAGGTGAGGGGATAGGTCAGAGCGTCACGGAGGGTGTGGAGGTGCCCCTGGCCCGTGCTGTCGGCGGTACTCACGCCGCTACCACCCTGTCGAGCGCCTCCGCGAAGTTCTCGTAGGGATGGGCCCCGACTATCTTCCCGGCGGCATCGGCGTCCCGGTTGTAGAGCACGAAGCCCGGCGTCCCCTGGACCCCCGAGTTCTGGGCCAGGTCGACGTCCGCTTCGATGCTCGATCGAATCTCCTCGCGGTTGTTCTGTCGACAGTCGTCGACTGCGGGGACGTCGACGCCGTCGGTCCGCTCCGTGATGTCCTCGAAGGTGGACTCGTCGGCCCAGTCGTGGCCACCGCTCTGTTGCGCCTCGAACGCCTCCCCGTGCCAGTGCCAGTACGCCGACGGCTCGGTCTCGGCGTTCAGCCGCCAGACGCACCGGTCCCACTGCGCCGACGGCATCGAGTACTGCCCGATGTTCGGGTACGAGAGGAACACCAGCCGCACGTCGCCGGGCTCGATGTAGTTCCGACCGATCTTCGGCAGCGTCTGCGTCTCGAACTCCTTGCAGAACGGGCAGAGGTAGTCCGTCCAGTAGTACACGTCGACGGGGGCGTCGCGCTCGCCGACGACCGGTCTCCCGGCGAGTTCGACCCCGTACCCCGTCGACTCGTCGAGCGACTGGTACGTCGACGGCGTGTACTCCCCGCTCGAGGACCCCGTTCGTGATGCGAGATACGCGACGCCGCCGCCGAAGGCGACCGTCGCACCGCCGGCGAGGAGGGCGCGCCGCCGTGTAATATTGCTCCCGCTATCCATTGACGTGCAAGACTATCTGGACACGACGTATCTGTCTTGCGGTCGAGTCCCGAATCCCTCCCCGGAAATGACCGACGGGGTCCGGGTAGTCCCGTGTCGGTCCCCCGTTCGGCCACCGTCGAACCCGGCCGGTGGGCGTCGGACAGCGTCCCGTTGCTCACCCGATTCGCGACCACAGTCACCCAGCTATTTATGCAACTCGTCTGAACGGACTGCTATGCACCAGACGCCCGCGAACACCCCACGACCCCGGTATCGATGACCGGCTTCTACCGGCGATACGTCGCCGTCCTCCTCCGGTTCCTCCCGTTCGCGCTCGCCTTCCTCCGCGACAGACGCCGGTTCCTGCTGTTCGGCGGACCCAGGCGGCTCGAGGAGCGCGTCCATCGGGACCGAGCCGAGCGGCTCCGGGACACGATGCTCGACCTCGGCCCGGCGTTCGTCAAGGTGGGCCAGGTGCTCTCGACGCGCCCCGACATCGTGCCCCCGATCTACGCCGACGAGTTCCGGACCCTGCAGGACGAGATACCCGAGGATGCCGGCGGGGACCCGCGTGCGGTGGTCGAGGCCGAACTGGGTGCGGATATCGACCTGGCGACGCTCGAGCCAGTCGCCGGTGGCTCGCTGGCGTTCGTCTACACCGTCCGGTATCGGGGAGAGCGGATCGCGCTCAAGGTCCGACGCCCCGACGTAAAGGAGCAGATCGACCGCGACCTGCGTGTCGTTCGGCGGATCATCCCCCTGGTCAGCCTCTTCGCGAACGAGCGCCAGCGGTACTCCCTGGAGAACGCCGCCCAGGACTTCGAGGAGATCATCGCGGACGAACTGGACTTCAATCGCGAACGCAGCATCATGGCGGAGGTCCGCGAGAACCTCGCGGACGAGGACGACGTCGTCGTGCCGGCGGTCCACCACGAGCTCTCCTCCGAGCGACTGCTCGCGATGGAGTACCGGACGGGCCGGAAGATAACCGACGACGGAGCCTTCGACGGTCTGGACGTGACACCCCACGAGATGGCGTCCCGGATCGCCACGGTGTACCTCAAGATGGGGCTCGTCGACGGCGTGTTCCACGCCGATCCGCATCCGGGCAATCTGGCGGTGACCGACGACGGAGGGTTGCTCATCTACGACTTCGGGATGAGCGAACGCCTGGCCCCGACCGTGCAGGAGGACATCGTCTCACTGTACAGAGCACTGGTCCGACAGGACGTCGATGCCCTCGTCGACGCGCTCATCGCCCTGGACGTGCTGGAGGTCGGTGTCGACCGTGCGGAGGTCGGCCGGGTGCTCGACCTCGTCATCGAGAACCTCGAAGGGCGGCACGAGGTGACCTGGCGCGCCATCGTCACCGAACTGACCACGATGCTGCAGGACTTCCCGTTCCGGATTCCACCCGACGTGATGTTGCTCATCCGCGTCGGCACGGTCGGGGAAGGCGTCTGTCGCCAGCTCGACCCGGAGTTCGACTTCCTCGCGGTCATCCGGTCGTTCCTCGTCGAGCAGGGGTTCATCGAGACGGAGTTCCAGGCGCTCCTCGACGACACCTGGACGGACCTCCGACGGTCGCTCCCCGCGCTGGCGAGGGCTCCGTACCGGGTCGAGCGGACGATGAGCCGTCTCGAACGGGGCGAACTGGTGGTCCGCACCGAGCCGGTCGACGGGGGGACCGACCGTGCGCTCGGCTACGCGGTGCTCGGCGGCTCGCTGGCCGTTGCGGCCTCGCTGCTCGCGTTCCACAGCCAGCCGTACGAGATTCCGGTCGCCGTCCTCGCCGGTGTCTTTTGTCTCCTGTACCTGCACCGAGTCCGACGGGAGTGACGGGTGTCAGGGACGCTCGGACTCCACCGAGAGGTGTCCCTCCTCGGGGGTCGTCGCCTCCCGCCACCAGACCAGCTCGAACTCGATGCTCTGCTTGGCCTCGGTGTCGCCCTCGCTCCAGTCGGACTCGCCCTCCAGCTTGAACGTGATGTCGTCGTCGGGATCGAGGCTCACCGGTGGCCACCGAGTCCGAGCGTCACCGGCTCGGAACTGTCCAGCTGGTCGGCCAGATCCCGCAGGTACGTCGCGACCTCGGCACGCGTCCGCTGCTCCTCCGTCTCTAGCTCTCCCATGGGAGGATAGCCGCTCACCTCGAACTTGGCTTCGTGGGGTGCCCATCGAGGCACCGACCGCCCGGTCGCCGGTCCACACTCCCGGAGCGATTGCGGGCCCGCCACGCTCGACCCGTACCGTTGGATAGTAAACCCCTAATGCCGGGAGCACCTCGTTCCTTCGAAGATGGGATCCCCCGTGTCCTCCGGCCGAACCGTTACACTGGTCTCAGACGGCTTGCATCGCTCTCCGGGTGACCAATGATGACCGCCGTCGACGCGACGCTCGACGACGCCGACCTCCTTCTCGTCGGAGCCACGGACTGGCTGGACCGGTTCGCGGATGGCCTCGCCACAGAGACCGATGCGACCGTCCACCGCCGTGACGGCGTCGACGGGGCACTCCAGTTCGTGGACGGCCGCTCTCCTGCCTGCATCGTGACCGCTCTGTCCCTCCCGAACGCTCCCGCGGTGGACCTCATCGAGTACCTCCGGTCCGAGACGGCGGCCCCTCCCGTCGTCGTCGCGACCGACTCCGGGGACGAGGAGACGGCGAGCGGGCTCCTCGGGGCCGGTGCGACCGACTACGTGGCTATCGGGGACGACGTCGACGCCGCCATCGAGGACCTGTCCGCTCGGACGGAACGGGCCGTCAGCGCAGCCAGGAGTCGGCGAACCAGACGTGAACGCGCCCGGCAGTTCGACGCGATGTTCGACGACGACCGCACCGCTACGTGGGTGCTCGCACCCGACGGGCACCTCGCCAGGCTCAACGAGGCCGCCCGTGGGATGCTCGAGTCGCCGACGGACGATCTCCTCGGGGAACCGTTCTGGACACTCCCCTGGTGGTCTGACTCGGAAGAGCCGAACGACGACGTCCGACGCCTCGTCGAGACGGCCCTCGACGGGTCGTTCGCCAACGCGGTGGTCGCCCGGTCGTCGCTCACCGACGACTCCACCGTGGTCGACCTCTCGGTCCGCCCCGTCTCGAACGACCGCGACGAACTGGTGTCGGTCGTCGTCGAGGGCGTCGACGTCACCGACCGCATCGACCTCGAACGCGACCTGCGGCGCTCCGAGGAACTCCACCGCGTCACGCTCAACAACATGACCGACACCGTCCTGATGACCGACGAGGACGGCGAGTACACCTACGTCTGTCCGAACGTCCACTTCATCTTCGGGTACACGGCCGAGGAGCTCCGCGACCGGGTCCCCATCGACGAACTGCTCGGGGATCCGCTGTTCGACCGCGACGAGCTCGCCGCCGACGGTGTCCTCAAGAACATCGAGGTGACGGCGACCGACAAGGCCGGCAACGAGCATACGCTTCTCGTGAACGTGCGCGAGGTGTCCATCCAGGACGGGACACTGCTGTACAGCTGTCGCGACATCACGAAACGGAAGCAGCGCGAGGAGGCGCTCGCGACGCTGCAGGAGACCGCTCGCGACTTCCTCTACGCGCAGACCCACCAGGAGATCGCACAGCACGTCGTCGACGACACCCCCGGCGTCCTCGACCTCGACGCGAGTGCGGTGTTCCTGTTCGACCCCGATTCGAACCAGCTCCGGCCGAGTGCGTACTCCGCTGCGCTCTCGGAGCTCCACGGCCCACTCCCCGATGTACCGGTGAGCGAGGACACGCTCCCGGCGTTCAGCTTCGTCGAGGACGAGGCGCTCTTCTTCGACGACGTCCACCGGTCGGCACGGCTCGCGAACGAGGCGACCGACATCAGGAGCGCGGCGTTCATCCCGCTCGGTGACCACGGGGTGTTCCTCGTGGGCTCCGACAGCGTCGATGCCTTCGACGACGTGACCCGCGAGCTGACGGACCTGCTCGCGGCGACGGCCGAGGCAGCACTGGACCGCGTCACCCGCGAGTCGCGCCTGCGCGAACAGGACCGAACGCTCCAGCGCAAGAACGACCAGCTCACCGCGTTGAACCGGATCAACGAGACGATCCGCGAGATCGACCAGGCGCTCGTGCAGGCGGAGACCCGTGACGCGGTCGACCACACCGTCTGTGAACTGCTCACCGACGACGACAGGTTCGCGTTCGCCTGGGTCGGGACGGTGGACCGGGCGACGGGGACAGTCACGCCCCGGGCGTGGGACGGAGCGGAACAGGGCTACCTCGACAGTCGCACGTTCACGGTGGACGAGACCGGTGGCGAACCCGTCGGGAGGACCGCCGCGGCCGGGGAGACGACGACGGTGAGCAACGTCGCCGCCGGCCTCCGGGACGAGCCCTGGCGGACCGACGCGCTCGCCAGGGACTACCTCTCCGTCCTCAGCATCCCACTGGTGTACAACGACCTGACCCACGGGGTGCTGACGGTGTACGCGGACTCCAGAGCTGCCTTCGACGACACGGCGCGGGCAGTCCTGTCCGAACTCGGCGAGACCATCGCCTCGGCTCTGAGCGCCCTCGAACGCAAGAACGCACTCCTCTCGACGTCGATGACCCGCGTCGAGTTCGACATCGCCGACGATGCGTTCGTCCTCTCGCGGCTCGCCCGCGCGGCCGACTGCACCATCTCCTACCGGGGCGGTGTCCAGCAGACCACCGAGGGGAGTTTCGTCTTCGCGAGGTTCGAGGACGCATCGGTCTCCGCCGTCGTCGAGGCGGCGGACGACCTCGTCGCTATCGAGGGCGTCCAGACGGTCAGCGACGACGGGGCCAGCGGGGTCGTCAGGCTCCGTCTCTCGCAGCCGTTCCTCGCTCTCGAACTGGCCGACCACGGGGCCGTCTTCCGCGAGGCGACCACGACGCCGGAGACGACGACGCTGGTCGTCGACGTGCCGAACGGCATCGACGTCCGGACGGTGACCCAGCTCGTCCGCGAGACGTTCTCCGGCGTCGAGCTCCGCTCCAGACAGACGCTCGAGAACGTCGACGAGCGCGACCTCTACGCGACGTTCCTGGACGAGGTGACCGACAGACAGCTCGAGGTCGCCCAGACTGCGTACTTCAGCGGCTTCTTCGAGTCACCCCGGGACAGCAGCGGGCAGGCGGTCGCGGAGACGCTCGATATCTCCTCGACTGCGTTCTACCGCCACGTCCGCACCGTCGAGCGGAAGCTCTTCGCCATGCTGTTCGAGGAGGGGACGCGACCTCCGAGGCCGGGAGGGGTTCGATAGTACACCCGTCTCTACTGTTGCCCTGTGACATCCAACGGACGGATATTCCCTTATACACCTATTACTGCTCTTCCGAGTGCCTCGGTTCCACCGGCGGCGCTCGTGACAACAATGAGAGATGTCGACGTCAACCCCGACGAGGAGCGATCCTACGAGTGTTTCGAGTGTGGAACGATCATCGTTACGAGCGACCCACCGGGCAGCTGTCCCGACTGTGCCGGCGCGATGCGAAACCGACAGACGCCCATCGAGTGACCATGGCGTCGCAATCGGACGTGACCACGGACGACGGTAGCACGACGGGGACACTCGAACCCGAGTCGGCCGTCGAGACCGCCCGTCGACAGCTCGAGCACGCCGCAGAGCTGGTGGACATCGACCCGAACATCGTCGAGCGGCTCCGGTACCCGAAGAAGGTCCACGAGGTCACGGTGCCCATCGAGCGCGACGACGGCAGCGTCGAGGTGTACACCGGCTACCGTGCCCAGCACGACAGCGTCCGTGGCCCGTACAAGGGCGGGCTGCGGTACCATCCGGAGGTGACCCGCGACGAGTGCGTCGGTCTCGGGATGTGGATGACCTGGAAGTGCGCCGTGATGGACCTGCCATTCGGCGGCGCGAAGGGCGGCATCGCGGTGAACCCGAAGGAGCTCAGCACCGACGAGAAGGAGCGACTCACCCGTCGGTTCGCACAGGAGATCCGCGACGTCATCGGCCCGACGGTCGACATCCCCGCTCCGGACATGGGGACGGACCCGCAGACGATGGCGTGGCTGATGGACGCGTACTCGATGCAGCAGGGCGAGACGACACCCGGTGTCGTGACCGGCAAACCACCGGTCGTCGGCGGCAGCGAAGGACGCGACGGTGCGCCCGGCCGCAGCGTCGCCATCATCACCCGTGAGGTCGTCGAGTACTACGACCGGGACGTCTCCGACACCACCGTCGCCATCCAGGGGTACGGGAGCGTCGGCGCGAACGCCGCGCGACTGCTCGACGAGTGGGGTGCAGACGTCGTCGCGGTGAGCGACGTGAACGGCGGCATCTACAACCCCGACGGGCTCGACACGGCCGCTATCCCGTCCCACGCGACCGAGCCGGAGGCCGTCATGCAGCACGAGGCACCCCGGACCGTCAGCAACGAGGAGCTGCTCGAACTGGACGTCGACGTGCTCGTCCCCGCCGCGGTCGGCAACGTCCTGACCGCGGAGAACGCACACGACGTCCGGGCCGACATCATCGTCGAGGGTGCGAACGGCCCGACCACCACCATCGCCGACGACATCTTCGACCAGCGCGGCATCCCCGTCGTCCCCGACATCCTCGCGAACGCCGGCGGCGTGACCGTGAGCTACTTCGAGTGGCTGCAGGACATCAACCGCCGTGCGTGGTCGCTCGAACGCGTCCACGAGGAGCTCGCGGCCGAGATGGAGGCCGCCTGGGACGACGTCCGGAGGGAGTTCGACGACCGCGACGTGAGCTGGCGTGACGCCGCCTACATCGTCGCCCTCTCCCGGGTCGCCGAGGCCCACGAGGCACGCGGCCTCTGGCCGTAGCCGGCTAGCAGGTCAGTTCTCCACAAAACACTTCCCGGAGGCCTCTGGTGGGTCTGTACGATGAATCGCCGCAGGTTCCTCGCTTCGACCACCTCCACGCTGACCGTCGCGAGCCTCGCTGGTTGTCTGGACTCGCTCGGCGGGAGCGACGACTCGGGTGACGGCCCGACGACGACCGACCCGACACACGCACCGACCGACGACGACATCGCCGAGACGACGACCGACCCGACACACGCGCCGACCGACGACGACATCGCCGAGACGACGACCGGTGGGACAGACGGGCCACTGTCCGGCGTCGACGAGTTCGACCCCGACCATCCGATCAGGGTCGACAACGGTGACGATACCACCCACACGCTGTCGCTCCGTATCCGGCGCGACGGCGAGGAGGTCCACAGCATGTCCGTCGAGATCGAACCGGGCTTCGAAGGGGTCGTCTACAACCTCGAGCGGCTCGAGCCCGACGGTATCGTCCAGTACCGTATCGTCGCCGAGGTTGGGTCGAATCGGGACTCCCGCGCCGTCCAGACGACCGCCTGTTTCGGCGACGTGAACGTGGCTATCTCCGAGGGCGAACCGACCGTCGGATTCGAGATCTGCTGACCCCGCCGACCTGCCGGCTCCAGCCCTCGCACCAGCTATAACCGACTGCACGTGGCAGTAGGAATATGGATCGTCGTCGCTTCCTCGCCGCCAGTGCCGGCGCGCTCGCACTCACCGCTGGCTGTGCGTCGAACGACTCAGAACCCGGGGAGACGCCGACCCGCGGTGACGACCCGACGACGGGAGGGGGAACGAGTACAGACCCGGATTCCGGTGGGGAGACCACCACACCTGCCGTTCCGGACGCGGTCGGCCTCGAGACGCTCGCCAGCGGCCTCCAGAACCCCCTCGACATCGCCTTCACCCAGGACGGAGACCGTCGGTACGTCGCCGAACAGCCGGGACGTGTCAGGGTCGTCGGCGACGCCGGACTCCGCGACGAGCCACTGCTCGACCTCACGGACACCGTCGTCACCGGCTTCGAGCAGGGCCTGCTCGGCATCGCGCTCCACCCGGACTTCGACGAGAACCGCCGCCTGTTCGTCCGATATTCCGCACCCCGTCGCGACGGTGCGTCGACGGAGTACAGCCACACCTTCGTCCTCTCCGAGTTCACCGTCTCCGCCGACGGACTGACCGCGGACCGCGGCTCGGAGCGGGTGATCCTGGAACTCGACCAGCCGCAGGCGAACCACAACGCGGGCTCGGTGCTGTTCGGCCCCGACGGCTACCTCTACGTCGGTACGGGTGACGGCGGCGCGGCGAACGACAGCGGGTTCGGCCACGTCGGCGACTGGTACGACGGTGCTGACGGCGGTAACGGGCAGGACGTGACCGAGAACCTCCTCGGGAGCATCCTCCGCATCGACATCGACGGGCGTGACGGAGACCGGGCGTACGCCATCCCGGACGGCAACCCGCTGGTCGGTCGCGACGGGCTGGACGAGCAGTACGCCTGGGGCTTTCGCAACCCCTGGCGGCTCGCGTTCGACGGCGAGACGCTCTTCGCGGGTGACGTGGGACAGAACCGATACGAGGAGGTCGACGTGGTCGACGCCGGCGGGAACTACGGCTGGAACGTCCGCGAGGGGACCCACTGCTTCGACGCCGACGACTGCCCGAGCAGCACACCCGACGACGTGCGTGGGGGCGAACCCCTGCTCCAGCCGGTCATCGAGTACCCACACAGTGGCGAACCGGTCAGCGGCATCTCCGTCATCACGGGCAACGTCTACCGTGGCGACGCGATACCGGGCCTCCAGGGTGCGTTCGTCTTCGGCGATTTCCGGGCGCAGGGACGGCAGTTCGTAGCGACTCCGGCCGACAGCGGGCTCTGGTCCACGTCGGTCCTTCCCGTCGCGGACGGCGACGCCGGGAAGCTCTCGCAGATCCTCTCGTTCGGGCGAGATGGCGGCGACCTCTACGCGCTCGGCAACGGTGGTGACGGCGGTGGGGTCCACCGGTTGGCCTCGACCTCGTAAGTCGGGCGTGCCTACGCCGATGGTCAGCTGTCCCGTTCGAGGCGGTCGCGTCGGTTCTCGTACTCCTCGTCGCTGATATCGCCCCGAGCGTAAGCCAGTCTGAGCTCTTCGAGCGCGCGTTCGGACCCGGACGACGAATCGCTCACCGACCGGAAGACGAGGTAGCCGAGCCAGACGAGGGCGGCGAGGAACCCGAGTTGTATCACCGCGCCCAGCAGCACGACCCAGCCAGGTGCACCCCCGCCGTTCCACATCCCGTGCTCCCAGCCGCCCATCATACCGCCGGACCCCATCGTTCCGAAGCCCATGAACAGCAGGGGCAGGACGAGCAGGGCTCCCAGTACGACCAGGACGAGCGTGGCGAGCGATTTATCGGTGGTTCGTTCGGACATTGGTGAGTCTCCGTGGACCGTCTCCACGGTTCTAGATACGTGCGCACCGTTCAATGCGGTTGCCCTTTCGAGAACGTGGGTGGGTACCCGACGACACTTTGCGAACTGGCCGTCGGACCCCCGACACGCCATGCATCCAAAACCTGCCCTGGGCGAGGGAACGGTCCGGTCAGTCCCGCTACGTCGCGCCGGTCTCGGGGATTAGCAGGACCGGACGTTTCGACCGTCTGACGACCCGGTCCGCCGTGCCCCCGAGGACGCGGTCGGCGAGCCCCGAGCTGCCGGTCCTGCCGAGGACGATCATGTCTGCGCCGACTTCGTCGGCAGCGGCGAGAATCTGGTCATCGGGGCGTCCCCGACGGACCATGCCCGAAACCGCCGCTTCGCCGAGGTGCTCGCCGACCTCTGCTGCAGTCCTCTCGACCGCTGCCTCGATGCCCTCGAGCGTCTCCACCCCGAAGGACATCGGACTCTCGCGCGAATGCGCGACCGAGAGCACGTACACCATATCGTCGGCGTCGCTGGCCAGCGAGACCGCGTGGTCGACCGCCCTCCCTGCCGTCTCGCTCCCGTCCGTCGCGACGAGGATGGATTGGTACCGGGCCATGATTCACCAATCGGTCGAGAATACTATGAAAACACGTGCTCGCCGGCCCCAGTCCGTCCACGAGGAGTCCGGAGGACGGGAACCCCCGTGGTCGGCATCTCAGTCACGCAGCCCGAGCAGGCTGTAGTCGTGGTCGGGGTCGTACCGGCGGAACAGCAGGCTGTTCGTCAGCACCGAGACGCTGGAGAAGGCCATCGCGACGGCCGCGAGCACGGGCTGGAGCAGCCCGAGCGAGGCCAGCGGGATCATCGCGGTGTTGTAGCCCAGCGCCCAGACGAGGTTCTGCTTGATCTTCGCCAGGGTTGCGTCGGAGATGCGGATGGCCTTCACGACGTCCAGGGGGTCGTCCCGCATGAGCGTCACGTCGGCGGCCTCGATGGCGACGTCCGTCCCCGAGCCGATTGCCGTGCCGACGTAGGCCACGGCGAGCGCGGGCGCATCGTTCACGCCGTCGCCGACCATCATCGCCTGCCGGCCCTCGGACTGGATCGCTTCGACCGCGTCGGACTTGTCCTCGGGGAGGACCTCGGCGCGGACGTTCTCGGGGTCGATGCCGACCTGCTCGGCGACCGCGCGGGCCGTGCGCTCGTTGTCGCCCGTGATCATCATCACGTCGACGCCGCGCTCCTGCAGTGCGCTCACCGCGTCCTTCGCGCTCTCCTTCACGGTGTCCGCGTCGGCGACGACACCGACGAGCTCGCCGTCGCCACCCTTGGACGGGGTGCGGCCGACGAGCATCGCCGTCTTCCCCTCGGATTCGAGCCGCTCCATCGTCTCGGCCGCCGGTTCGGGGTCGATGCCGTTGTCGCGGAGCAGCTTGCGGTTCCCGACGAACACCGTCTCGCCGTCGAACTCGGCCCGGACACCGTGGCCGGGGACGTTCTCGAAGGAGTCGGGGCTGCCGACCTCGAGACCGCGCTCGCGAGCGCCCTCGACGATGGCCTGGGCGAGCGGGTGTTCGCTGCCGCTCTCGGCCGTCGCGGCGAGTCGGAGCACATCGGCCTCGGTCAGGCGGTCCTCGGTCACGAGCTCGCCACCGTCGGGGGCGGTCTCACCACCGTCCGCGACGGCCTGCCCGTCGTCGAAGACGACGACGTCGGTCAGCTCCATCTCGCCCTTCGTGAGCGTCCCCGTCTTGTCGAAGACGACGGTGTCCACGTCCTTCGCCCGTTCGAGCACGTCACCGCCCTTGAACAGCACGCCGTGCTGCGCCCCGATGGTGGTCCCGACCATCGTCGCCGCCGGGGTCGCCAGCCCGAGCGCGCAGGGGCAGGCGATGAGCACCGCGGAGGCGAAGACGATGATGGCGAACTCGAACACGGAGACGCCACCGCCAGCGACGCCGGGGCCGCCCGCGACGAGCCCCCAGAGCGGGAGCGCGTCGACGAAGCCGGCCAGCGCCTCGGGGAACAGGAACCAGACGACGCCCCAGAACAGGGCGTTCACGATGACCGCGGGCACGAAGTACGCCGAGATGCGGTCCGCGAGGTTCTGGATGTCGGGCTGTCTGGACTGGGCCTCCTTGACCGTCTGGACGATCTGCTGGAGGGCGGTGTCGCTGCCGACCTTCGTGGCCTCGACGACGAGCAGGCCGTTCTCGTTGATGGTCGAGCCGACGACCTCGTCGCCCTCGCTCTTCTCGACGGGGACGCTCTCGCCGGTGACCATCGACTCGTCGACCGCACTCTGGCCGTCGATGACGACCCCGTCCGTCGGGATCTTCTCGCCGGGGCGGACCTTCATCCGGTCGCCGACCGCCACGTCTTCGAGCGGGACCTCGCGCTCGGTGCCGTCCTCGTCGACGACGGTCGCCGTCTCGGCCTCCATCTCGAGCAGCTTCCGGAGCGCCTCGCCGGCCTGGCCCTTCGAGCGCGCCTCGAGGTAGTTCCCGAGCGTGATGAACACCAGGATGAGCGCGGCGGTGTCGAAGTACATGCTGCCGGCGACGAGCTCGAACAGGACGCTCACCGAGTAGATGTAGGCCGTGCTCGACCCGAGCGCGATGAGCACGTCCATGTTGGCCCGACGGTTGTTGACGAGCGCGTTGTACGAGTTCCGGTAGAACGGCCACCCGAGCAGGAGCTGGACGGGCGTGGCGAGGGCGAACTCGACCCAGCCGAACGTGACCCCGAAGACGGTCTCCGGGACGAACGTTCCGCCGAGCAGGAACTTGTCGGCGAGGAAGAACAGCATCGGTGCCGACAGCAGTGCACCGAACAGCGTCAGCCGACGCTGCTTCCGTATTTCGGCGTTCCGTGCGGCGTCGCGAGCGCTCTCGCCGCTACCGTCGCCACCGGCGGTCCCGTCCTGGTCCGACGGCTCCTCCCTGACGGGTGAGTAGCCGGCGTTCTCGATCGCCTCGTAGAACGTATCGAGCGACGACTCCGCCGGGTTGAACGTGACCTGTGCCTCGTCCGTCGCGTAGTTCACGTCCGCGCGGACGACGCCCGGGAGCGACTCCAGTGCGTCCTGCACCGTCTCCGAGCAGTTCGCACAGGACATGTCCGTGATGGCGATGGTCGTGGACTCGGTGACCGGGCTGTAGCCCGCGTCCTCGATGGCGTCGAAGATATCGCCGAGCGAGACCTCGCCCGGGTCGTACTCGACGGTGCCCTCGTCGGTGGCGTAGTTGATGTTCGCCTCCGAGACACCGTCGAGTCCCTCGACCCGTTCGGCGATGGTCTGCGAGCAGTTCGCACAGCTCATCCCCTGGATGTCGATCTGGCTTCGATGCGTGCTCATGGTAGGATGTACGGGCTACTCCTTCAATCGGTTTGCCCTTTCAACACCCAAGCAACTCGCGGTCTGAAATTTCGAATCAAAAGCCAGGTGGACGGTTCAGTTGTCGATGTGCCCGTAAGTCGCGGTGCACGGTCGCTCCGGAAGTGGCATCGGTTCGGATTCCAATTCTGAGACCCCGAGCCGGCCAGTGGACGGCCCTGCGTCTGGTGTCGCTTCGAGGTAGTCGCAACCGCCGAGGATAATAATCCATTCCGATTGGATTAATAATGACGACATAGTCGAACCCTGCCCCATAGCAGACGGTTTAATAACTCCCCCTCGCCTAGCTTCAGCCAATGAGTTCACCCGACCGGGATACGCCGGATTCGTGCGACGTATCCCAAGACGGCGCGTCCTGCCGTGGGGACGGCAGCGGCCGCGATTATCGCCCTGACGGGGGGTCCGTCTCGAAGGCTGATGGCGGCACCGTCGCCGAGTTCTCGGTGCCCGACATGGACTGTCCGTCCTGTGCCGGCAAGGTCGAGAACAGCGTCGACAGGCTCGACGGAATCGTCGATATCGACCCGCAGATCGCGACCGGGATGCTGACCGTCGTCTACGACCCGGACCTGACCTCGCCCGAGGCCGTCGTCGATCGCATCGAGAAGGCGGGCTACTCCGTCGACCGACCCGCCGAGACGACGATCTCCTACACGGTCCCCGACATGGACTGTGCCTCCTGCGCAGGCAAGGTCGAGAACGCGCTGACCGCCGTCGATGGCGTGCTGAGCGTCGACCCACGGCCGACGACCGGGAAGGTGTCGGTCACGTACGACGGCACCGTCTCCGAGGCCGACCTCGTCGGTGCCATCGAGAACGCCGGCTACGAGGTCACCGACAGCACCGGCAGCGTGGGCGCGACCGAGGATGCGGGGACCGACGAGAGCATCTGGCGGAGTCCGCGCGCCGTGAAGACCTGGATCAGCGGCGGCTTCCTCGTGTTCGGTCTCCTCTTCGAGTTCTTCCTCCACGCCCAGAACGGGCTGGTCGCGACGGTCGCGGGCAGCGAACTCTTCGTCGCGGACGTGCTGTTCCTCGTCGCCATCGCGACCGGTGGCCAGGAGATCCTCCGGAACGGCTACTACTCCGCCCGCAACCGAAACCTCGACATCGACTTCCTGATGTCCGTCGCCATCCTCGGGGCGCTCGTCGCCAGCGTCGTCTTCGGCGAGGCGCTCTACTTCGAGGCAGCGACGCTCGCCTTCCTCTTCAGCGTCGCCGAGCTCCTCGAACGGTACTCGATGGACCGTGCCCGGAACTCGCTGGAGGAGCTAATGGACCTCTCGCCGGACGAGGCGACGGTGAAGCGCGACGGCGACGAGGAGGCGGTGTCCGTGGACGAGGTGACCGTCGGCGACGTCGTCGTCGTCCGGCCGGGCGAGAAGATACCGATGGACGGCGTCGTCGTCGACGGCGAGAGCGCCGTCAACCAGGCTCCCATCACCGGCGAGAGCGTCCCCGTCGACAAGACGGGCGGCGACGAGGTCTACGCGGGCACCATCAACGAAGGGGGCTACCTGGAGGTCGAGGTGACCTCGGAGGCGGGCGACAACACCCTCTCGCGCATCGTCCAGATGGTGGAGGACGCCCAGTCGAACAAGACCGAGCGCGAGCAGTTCGTCGAGCGGTTCTCGTCGTACTACACGCCGGTCGTCGTCGCGTTCGCCGTCGTCGTCACCCTCGCGAGCCCGTCCGTGTTGGGCACCACCTGGTCGACCGCCGTCGTCTACGGGCTGACCCTGCTCGTGCTCGCCTGTCCGTGCGCGTTCGTCATCTCCACGCCGGTCTCGGTGGTCTCCGGCATCACGAGCGCCGCGAAGAACGGCGTGCTCATCAAGGGAGGCAACCACCTGGAGGCGATGGGCGCGGTCGAGGCTGTCGCCTTCGACAAGACCGGCACGCTCACGAAGGGCGAGCTGACCGTGACCGACGTCGTCCCCCTGAACGGCAACACCGAGGAGGACGTGCTCCGCTGTGCTCGCGGCCTGGAGGCCCGCAGCGAACACCCCATCGGCGAGGCCATCGTCGAGCAGGCGACCACCGCCGGCGTCGGTGAGCGCGAGATCGACGACTTCGAGAGCATCACCGGCAAGGGCGTCCGTGCGGACCTCGACGGCCAGCCGCACTACGCGGGGAAACCCGGCCTGTTCGAGGACCTCGGGTTCGACCTCTCGCACGTCCACGCGACGACGGACGGCGGCGTCGTCACGCAGACCGCCCGGACCATCTGCGACCGCAACAACTGTCTCGACCTGCTGCACGAGACCGTCCCTGCGCTCCAGTCGGAGGGCAAGACCGTCGTGCTGGTCGGCACTGAGGACGAACTCGAGGGCGTCATCGCGGTCGCCGACGAGGTCCGGCCCGAGGCAGCACGGACGGTCGCCCGGCTCCGCGAGCTCGGCGTCGAGCACACCATCATGCTCACCGGTGACAACGAGCGGACCGCCCGTGCCATCGCCGAACAGGTCGGCGTCGACGAGTTCCGCGCCGAACTCCTGCCCGACGAGAAGGTCGCCGCCATCGAGGAGTTGAACGACGAGTACGACGGCGTCGCGATGGTCGGCGACGGCGTCAACGACGCACCCGCGCTCGCGACGGCGACAGTCGGTGTCGCGATGGGTGCGGCCGGTACCGACACGGCGCTCGAGACGGCCGACATCGCCCTGATGGGCGACGACCTCGCCAAGCTGCCGTACCTCTACGAGCTGGCCCACGACGCCAACGGCGTCATCAGACAGAACATCTGGGCCAGTCTCGGCGTCAAGGCGGCGCTGGCAATCGGGGTGCCGTTCAGCCTCGTGCCGATCTGGCTCGCCGTCCTCGCCGGTGACGCCGGCATGACGACCGCGGTGACCGCGAATGCCATGCGCCTCTCGCGGATCCGCCCCGAGAGCGTCGAGGCGGTGGAGACGACGGCTCCCTAGGGGTCCGTCGTTCCACCACTGCTCGGGGATCTTTCCTTTTGATTCGTAACTCCGTGGCGCGTTCGAGTACTGAATCGAATGGACAACCTGCTTGAACCAGGAGCCCGTACGTCCATCCATGACGACGACGATCACCGTCGAAGGGATGAGCTGTGGACACTGCGAACAGACGGTCGAGGAGGCGCTTGCTGGAGTCGCGGGAGTGACCGGCGCGAGCGCCGACCGGGAGTCGGCGCAGGCGACCGTCGAGGGCGATGCCGACGTGTCTGCACTCCTCGCGGCGGTCGAGGACGCCGGCTACACGGCCCAGGCCTGAGCAACTCCGGCTCTCGTCGCAGGGGCAGGCTGTTCTCTCCGTACGCGAGCGGCCAGCGTCGCCTCGGTGCCCTCGTTCCCGCTTCCCCGCTGGTGGTCCGCAGAAGCGCCAGCGGATGCCGGGACGGAAGAGCGCCGTCGGTGACGCCTCCAGCCGCGGGACCGTCGCGTACACCTCGCTCGGTATCGGGCCGTCGTAGCGTCTGCAGGGCTCTTTTCGCAGTCCCGACCATCCTGTGACGACTGTGTTCCACACTGGTACGCCGGCGCGGTCGGTCGGCCGGGCGGTCAGGACAGCTCCTGCCGCTCCGACTGTGTCAACTCGGCGTCCTCGACGTCGCCCGTGTTCCGCGTCTCGCCCGGTTCGAACAGCAGTATCTCGGCCTCCTCGTCAGCGACCGGCCGGTGATCGACGCCCCGCGGGACGACCAGGAGCTCGCCCTCGCCCAGCGTCACGTCGGGTTCGTCGCGGAACTCGATTGTCAACTCGCCGGACCGGACGAGAAACAGCTCGTCGGCCTCGTCGTGGTGGTGCCAGACGAACTCGCCCTCGACCTTCGCGAGCTTGACCGCCTGACCGTTCAGCTCCGCCGCGACCCGTGGCGACCACTGCTCGTCGAACGAGGCGAAGGCCTCGGTGAGGTTCACCTTCTCCATGGACGGACTATGGTGGGCGAGAAGTACGGTGTTGTCGGTGTCGAACCGTTCGTCGCTGTCAGTTCCCGTCGTCGACCATCAGCGAGTCGAGGATGAACTCGTCGATGGACTGGCGGGCCTCCGCGGGTGCGTCCTCGTGGCCGAGCGCCATGCGGCGGCCGCGGGCGGCGTGGATGATGTCCGTGATGAGCTGGCCCATCCGCTCGGCGTCGACCTCCCTGAAGGTGCCCTGCTCGATTCCCTCCTCGACGACCTCGACGACGCTCCCGCGGATGCGCTCGTAGTGGTCGTTGAAGATCTCACGGTGGGTGTCGTCGTTCTGGGCGAAGGTGTACAGCTCGTGGTACACCTTCATCCGGTCCCAGTGGGAGAACTCCTCGAACTCCGGCCCGAAGAGGCACTGGTCGATCCGGGCGTCGAGTTCCGTCCGCGGGTCCGCGTCGCCGTCGACCTCGACGCTGCCCTCGTACTGCCCGATGATGTACTCGAGGAAGGAGGACATGAGGTCGTACTTGCCGTCGAAGTGGTAGTGGATGACCTGCCGGGTGAGCTCCATCTCCTCGCCGATGTCCCGCATCCGCAGGTCGCTGTAGCCCTGTTTGCTCAGGGCACGGAACGTGGCCTCCATGATTACCTCCTCGGTGTCCTTCGCGGAGACCTTCTCGTCCGATTCGCTCATACCCTCACTCCATCCGGGAGCTACATAACTCGATTGCCTGTGGCAGCGCTGGCGAGGTTGTTTACCACTCGGTAAACTTTTAACCTCCTGGTCAGACTGTGTTATTGAGTATGTCAGTCACACTCATACGAAACGGCACGCTCGTCACGATGGACCCCGACCTCGGGGAGATGGGCGGTGCCGACGTGCTCATCGAGGACGGCAAGATCGTCGACGTGGGGCGGAACCTCGGCGCACCCGACGCCGAGGTCATCGACGCCACGGACCACATCGTACTCCCGGGGTTCGTCGACTCGCACATCCACCTCGCACAGGCACAGGTCAGGGGTATCGCCGGGGACTGGTCGCTCATGGGCGAGTACTTCGAGCACATGCTCGGCAACATTACCGGGCTCTACCAGCCCGAGGACATGTACCTCGGGGGGCTCTTCGGCGGGCTGGAGAAGCTCTACACGGGAACGACGACGGCCCTGGACTGGTCGTACCCCAACTCGGTCGAACACGCCGAGCGGGGCGTCGACGCGCTGCAGGATGCCGGACTGCGAGCGGTGTACACCTGGGGGCCGCCGGGTGACGACGCGGCGAAGTGGTGGTACGAGAGCGACGTGGGTCTCCCCGAGGAACAGATCCGCGAGGTCTACGACACACGGATCCGGGACGACGACCTGCTCGGTCTGGGGCTCGGGCTCCGTGGGCCAGACTTCTGCGTCGACGAGACCGCCCGCGCCGACCTGGAACTCGCCCGCGAACTGGACGCGCTCGCAAGCATCCACATGGGCGCGGCGCAGTGGCCATCCTCGGAGTACAACCCCGAGTACCAGGGCTTCGGCTGTCTCGATGACATGCTGGGCCCGGACGTGAACCTCGCCCACGCGAACCACTTCTCGCAGGAGGACATCCAGCACGCCGTCGACGAGGGCGTCTCGTTCTCGTCGACCCCCGAGGTCGAGATGCAGATGGGCCACGGTATCCCGGTGACGGGGAAGGTCCACGAGGCCGGCGGGCGTGTCGCCTGGGGTGTCGACGTCTGTTCGGACGTCAGCGGCGAGATGACGACACAGATGCGCATCGGCCTGCAGACTCAGCGGATGCTGGACAACCAGCCGGAGCTCGAAGCCGGTGAGGAGATCACGTCGGTCTCGCTCACCGCCCGCGATACCCTCGAGATGGCGACCGTCGAGGGCGCGAAGGCGCTCCAGATGGAGGACCAGATCGGGACGCTCACGCCCGGGAAACGGGCGGACATTATCATGGTCGACGCGAGCGACTTCATGACCGCGCCCGTGCACTCGCCGGTCCAGACGGTCGTCTTCGAGACGAACCCGCACCACATCGACACCGTCCTCGTGGACGGCGAGGTGGTAAAGCGCGACGGCGAACTCCTGAACCCGCTGGTCGAGTCGGAGCACGACCGCTTCGTCGAATCCGGGCGACGCCTCGTCGAGGAAGCCGGTATCGACCTCTGACCGAACTCCCGTACCCAGCCACTGTCGACACGCGACCCTGATACACCATGAGAATCGGACAATACAGCACGGACGGCGTCGACCCGTGGGTCGGCGTCCTGCACGACGACCATGTAGTGAACGTCGCAGAGGCCGGCACCGAGGCCGGCGTGGACATCCCACAGACGACAACCGACCTGCTCGACACCTGGCGCTGGCGCGAGAAGGTCGACCTCGCGGTCGAGTACGCCGCGGCGACCGGGACCGGGCGCTACGAACCGGCGGACCTCGACCGACACGCACCGGTCACCGGCCCCGAGAAGGTGGTCTGTGTCGGCCTGAACTACCGCGACCACGCCGAGGAGGGCGACAACCCCATCCCGGAGTCGCCGGTGCTGTTCTCGAAGTTCCCCACCTGTGTCGCCGGGCCCGAGGACTCCATCTCGTGGGACCCGGACCTCACCGGGAAGGTCGACTACGAGGCCGAGCTCGTCGCGGTCATCGGTAGGGAGGCCCGGCGGGTCGACCGGGACGAGGCGATTGACTACGTCGCTGGCTTCCTCGTCGGCAACGACGTGTCGGCCCGAGACCTCCAGCACGGCGACGGTCAGTGGGTCCGGGGCAAGAGTCTCGACGGCTTCGCCCCTATCGGTCCCGAACTCGTGACCACAGACGAGGTGTCCGACCCGCACGACCTCGGCATCTACGCCGAGGTGAACGGTGAACGGCTGCAGGACTCCTCGACGTCGAACCTCATCTTCGGCATCGACGAGCTCGTCTCGTTCTGCAGTCAGGCGTTCACGCTGACGCCGGGCGACCTGCTGTTCACCGGGACCCCGCCGGGCGTCGGCGTCTACCGCGACCCGCCGGTGCTGCTGGCGGATGGCGACGAGGTGACCATCGGCGTCGAGGAGCTGGGGGAGCTGACGAACGACTGCGCCTACCTGTAGGTCCCTCTCCTCGCTGGACTACTCCGCCGCCAGCCCGAACACGTCCCTCGGATTCTCGTAGACGACCGTCCGGATGTCCGCGGGGTCGATGCCGTAGCGGTACAGCTCGAAGATCGCCCGCTTGAGTGCGTACGGGTCGGTGCGGAGGACGTTCGCGCAGTCGGTGTCGACCATGATCCGTTCGGGGCCGTACTCGTCGATTGCGTTCGCCACGTCCGCGGCGTCGACGCCCACGAGCCAGGAGTGGCCGATGGTGTAGCTCAGGTAGCAGTCGGTCTCGGCCATGAGGTAGTCGGTGTTGTTCCGGTCGGCGTGCGAGGCGACGACCCGGTGCTCCGGCAGTCCCGCGTCTTCGGCGGCCTGAACATCGAGTTTGACCGACTCCAGCGCCGGGTTCTCGGGGTCGAGCACCGGCTCCGTTCCCATCCCGGGGTTCTTCTCGTACCCCGGTGTACCCAGTTCGTCGCGGTACGCCCGCTTCGACTCGGTTCCCGTGTTCGGCGTGTGGAGGATGACCGGCAGGTCGTGGCTCCTCGCGAGCTCCATCTGCGCCCCCACGACGGCTCGCTGTTCGTCCAGCTCCCACCGCTCGACGTGCTGGCTCGGGGTCACACCCGTCTCGCCGATGGCGACCACCTCGTCGAGCGCCGCGTACTCGTCCATCGCGGCCAGCAGTTCGTCGGGGTCCTCGATGCGGACGCCGGTGTGGACGCCGAGCCCGAGCTTCGCCTCGAAGAAGTGGTTCCGCTCGATGGCGGCACGACGGTTGATGGCGTCGTCCCAGAGGAACCTGATGTCGCTCGCCTGCACCGGCTTGTAGGGGGTCCAGTGGTAGCCCGATGCCACCATCACCATGGACCGACAGCCGGACAGCGCGTATCGCTCCCGATCCTCCCAGGACAGGGTGTGGGCGTGGTTGTGGGGGTCGATCCAGGGGAGGTTGAGCAGCTCCGTCGGGAGCTCGGACTGGTCCTCGAGGTGCGATGCGTCCGTCGGTCGGGCGGTGGGGTAGTCGGGTGTCATTGCTGGGTGGTGGTCGTCGCGCTGGCTCGCCCCGTCGACCGGCCGTCCGTCGACGGTCGTACTGGACACTCCTTCGGAGCCCTGCCACTTAGCGTTTTACAGCTTGGTAAAAACTTAATATGTGCCCATGTAACACATCACATATGTCACTGCTAATCGGGACAGACGACGGGTTGTGCAGGGCGGACTCCGTGCCGTTCGAGCGCGACGAGCTCGAGCTGGTGCTCGACTGCGGTGTTGTCACGGCCGTCGAATCCTGGTCCCACACCGAGGGCGTGTTCGTCGCCTCGTCGACAGGGGCCTACCGGTCGCTCGACGGCGGCTACAGCTGGACCGACCTGGGAGTGCCGCTCGGCGACCGGTTCTGGCACGCCGGCCAGAGCGAGGTCTGGTCGATACTCGCCACCGCCGACGGTGCGCTGTACGCCGGCACGAACGACCCCTACATCTTCCGGTCCGTCGACGACGGCGAGACGTGGGCCGAGCTGAAGGGCTTCCGCGACCTGCCGTCCCGCGGTCACTGGGAGTCCCCCATCGACCCGCACTACGCCCGGCTCCGGGCGCTCGAGACGGTGCCCGGGCGACCGGACCACCTCATCGCGGGCGTCGAAGCAGGCGGGATCCACCTCAGCACGGACGGTGGGCGGACCTGGCAGGACCGCCGGGACACCATCGTCGACGACGTCCACCAGGTACTCCCCATCTCCGAGGACGTGTGGTTGGCGACGACGGGCTACCTCGACCACGACCTGGAGAACCTCGGTCTCGGCCACGCGGTCGGGGAGGGCGGACTCTGGCGCACCGTCGACGCCGGCGACTCGTGGACCCGCATCGACCGCGGGAACGACTACTCCTACATCCGCTGCGTGTTCGTCCACGAGGGCACCGTCTTCTTCGGGGGCGGCGAGGAGGCACCACCGGCATGGGTGAACGACGAACACGGGGTGGCGCTGTTCGAGTCGACGAACTTCTGTCGCGACCTCGAACGGGTGTCGTATCCCGGTGAACCACACGAGGTCGTCGAGACGTGGGCGGTGCACGACGGCGACGTCATCTGTGGTTCGGGGCTGTTCGACGTCCCCGACCAGCGTGACGACGTCGAGGGGCGGATCATGCGTCGGAGCGAGGGCGGCGAGTACGAGACCGTCGGCCGCGTGAGCGCCAACGTCAGCCGGCTCGAGGTGGTCTGAACATGGCCGACGCGCCGTCCAGACTCGGCCGGACCCTGTTCAGTGCGACCCTCGTCTACATGGCCATCGACGGCTTCCGCAACAACGACAAGCGGGTCGATATCGCCGAGGCGAAGGGCCTCCCGATGGCGGACGTGGCCGTGCCGGTCGTCACCGGGATGCTGCTCGTCGCCAACGTCGGGATCCTCCTCTGGCGGTTCCCGCGTGCGTCCGTCGGTGCCGTCATCCTCTTTTTCCTCGGGACGACGCCGGTCATCCACGACTTCTGGACGATGGAGGGCCAGGAACGACAGGCGAACAAGGTGAACTTCTGCAAGAACGTCGCCCTCCTCGGCGGGGCGATGCTCCTGCTCGACGAGGCAGATGGGGACGCCTCCGACGACGACTGAAGCGAGCCCCCCGACCGGAGCCGACGTCCCTCCGGCTGGCACCTTCAGTGCGCGGACATCTCGGAGACGACGTTGACCGCGTAGACGCCGACGAGGATGCACAGGATACCGAGACCGCCCGCGAGGTCGATCGGTTCGTCGAACACGACGACGCCGATTGCGGCCACACCGACGATGCCCAGCGCCGCCCAGGTCCCGTAGACGACGCCGATGGGGAGCTCCTCCAGCGTCAGCGACACCAGGTAGAACGCCACGCCGTAGCCGACGACCACGACCACGCTCGGGACCGGCTTCGAAAACCCGTCGGAGAGCTTGAGTGCGGTCGTCCCGACGAGTTCGGAGCCGATCGCGGCGGCGAGCAACAGGTACGGATGCATGCCCGTCGTTCGCACCGCGGTTCGTATCACTGTTCCCGAATCCCCTGCCACTTGCAGTTCGTTGCAGGCTCCTCGGCACGGTCACGACCGCCGGACCTCCGACCATTTTTGTCGGAGACCCGAGAAGGCCCTGGTGATGACGGAGCTCGGAGAACTGGGCCTGTCGAGCTACGAGGAGCAGGTGTACCGGGCCCTGCTCGTGACCGGCGCGACGACGGCCGCCGACCTCTCGACCGCCAGCGACGTCCCGCGGGGCCGTATCTACGACGTGCTCAACGGCCTCGAATCGCGCGGGCTGGTCGGGACCCAGCCCACGGAGCCGACGCGCTACCGGGCGGTCGACCCCGACATCGCGGTCGACAGGCTGCTCGCGGAGCGGTCGCGCGAACTCGCCGACGAGTGGCGGCGGTATCGGGGAGTCGCCCGGTCGGTCCGGTCGAACCTCCTCCCCTCGGCACCGGCGGACGCGAGCGTCTGGCTCGGGTCGCTCGGCGGCGAGGAGATGCAGACCGCCATGCAGGAGCACACCCGAACCGCCACCGAGTCGGTCCTGGCGACCGTCGGGCCTCCGTACGAGGGCGCTTCCTGGGAGACCCTCCGGACGGAAGTCGCGGCGTTCCTCGACAACACGACGGACGGTGTCTCGGTCTCGCTCGTCCTCGCCGGGAGTGTCCTCGAGGTGCTCCCCGACAGCTTCCCCGACCTCGTCGAGGCCGCGCCTGGAACGTTCGAGATCCGGGCCACGCACACGGTTCCCGTCTCGTTCGACGTCGTCGACGGGGAGCTGGCGACGGTCGACCTCCCCCACCCACGGGACCCGGGTGACAGGCTCGGGGTCGTCGGCGTCACCGATCCGGCGGTCGTGGAGGCGTTCGAGCGGGAGTTCGAATCCCTCTGGGCCGAGGCGACGCCGTTGCTCTAGTCGTCGGCCGTCGATTCGATCCGCTCCCGAGCTCGCCCGCCAGCCCGAACAGCGTCCACGCGATCACGCTTCCGCTGAGGGACAGCAGGAGTACGGGTCGTCGCCCCCGTTCGTCGGAGAGCCGGCCGGGGACTGGCGCGCCCACGAACTGGAACAGCGAGTACGTCGCGATGAGCAGGCTCCCGACGAACTCGTTCGCGCCGAAGAACCTCGCGTAGAGCGGGATGACCGGGATGAGGATGCCGAACCCGAGCAGGTCGAGGAAGACGACGAGGAAGAGCGTGCGGACGACCCGACGCCGTGTCATCCCCGGGACGGGAACGCCGTCCGCGCCCGAACCGCCGTCGTCCTCGTTCACGGACGCCCGATGGAACGCTCCGACGAAAGAAGTTCCGGTGGGCCGGCTGGTTCAGCGCGGGTCGAGGCCCACCGCGTCCGCCAGCAGCTCGTGCGACCGCAGTCCGTCGTCGTGGTCGGCGACCACGTGCTGGATCATCACCTCGTCGACGCCGACGCGGTCCGCGAACTGCTCGAGCAGGCTCTCGATGGTCTCGGGACTCCCGGAGACGGCCCGGGGCCACTCGTCGTCGTCGAGCGTCTCCGGGGTCGGGTCGGGGACGCCGCCGAGCTCCTCGATGGCCTCGTCGACGGACGGCGTCGACCCGAGCTCGCCGCGACGGAGCCGCTGGTACGACGCCTCCGCGACCGCCCGCAGTCGGGCCGCCGCCTGGTCGGTCTCCGCACAGACCGCGTTCACCGCGACCATCCCGGTCGGCTCGTCGACGCCGGCGGCGAGCGCCCCGGACTGGAACTCCTCGCGGTACGTCTCGAAGGCGTGTTCGGCCCACTGCGGGCGGATGAACCCGGCGAAGCAGTACGGGAGCCCGAGTTCGGCTGCGAGCTCGGCGCTCGACGGGCTGGACCCGAGGAGCCACGGCTCCGGTGGCTCCGCGCTGGAGCCCGGGACGGACAGGTCGGCGTACTCGTGTCCCTCGGGATAGTCGTCGTAGAGGTGGTTCACCACGGCCTCGACGCGTTCGCGGTGGTCGCCGTCGGGGTCCTCGCTGTACCGCTCCGTCCCGAGGGCCCGGTCGCTCGCGGGAGAGCCGTTCGCCCTGCCGAGCCCAGCGTCGATGCGCCCCGGGGCGAGCCCGTCGAGCGCACCGAACACCTCCGCGACCTTGTACGGGCTGTAGTGGTTCAGCAGGACGGCCCCGGAGCCGAGTCCGATGCTGTCCGTCTCGGCGGCGAGGTGCCCGAGCAGCACCTCCGGTGTCGTCCCGGCGAGCCGCTCCGCCATCCCGTGGTGTTCTGCGACCCAGAACCGTTCGTACCCCAGTCGTTCCGCCTGTTTCGCCGCCTCGACGGTGTTCGCGTAGGCGTCGGTGGCCGTCCCGCCGTCGGGGACCGGCGACAGGTCGACGATGGAGAGTTTCACGACGGTATTCGGGGATTGCGGCGGAAAACGGTTTGGCAACCAGCAGTCGACGCCCGCCTCAGCCTCCGAGGAACGACTTGAGCACCGAGCCGAGTCCGACGAGGACGAACAGCCCGCCCATACCGACCAGTTTCAGCGGCGCGTCCGTCCGCTGCTGGGCGAGATACGACTCCCCCGGGGCGTCTGGCTGGACGTACGCGGTCACGACGGAGCCGTTCTCGTATGCCCCGAGCTCGGCTTCGGCGTCGGACCGTGTCTCGAACCTCGGGCCGGCCGAACCGGGGTAGACGTTGTGGGACGTGTAGGACGTCCCCTCGTACCGGTACTCGTAGGTCACGGTCGGGCGGTAGTCGGGACTGCCGCGGCGCTGGGGGAGTTGTTCGATGCCGGTCTCGGTGACGGTGGCGTTCACCGTGGTCGCCCCCTGTAGCGCGTCGGACTGCTGCTGGTAGTCGTAGGCTCCGTACCCGAGTACGGCACAGCCCACGAGCAGGATGGCGAATCCACCCCGGACCAAGCCGAGCTTCCGTCCCGCGGCCGTGATACTCAGATCAGGCGTCATCGTCGTTCCCGGGCTCGTAGTGCTCCCGATGGACGACTGTCTCGGTCTCGCCGTCGACCGCAGTCACGACCAGCTGGTCGCCGGTGGCGTTCGCGCCGATGGTGCCGGTGTTCCCCGCCCAGCTGGTGGTTATCGCCCCGTCCTTCTCGGTGTAGAACTCGAGCTCCGTGTCGGCGACCGTCGTCTCGATGCGGACGGTGTCGGCGTCGACACCCGGCGAATCCGTGAGTGCGACCCGCACGCGGATGCGGCCCGCTGCCGCCTCTCCGGCCGTGGAGCCCGGCTCGACGTCCCACGTGACTGTGTCGACGACGTCGCCCTCTGTGTCGAGGATCTCCGGTTCGAACGACGCTCGCGGGTCCTCGGTCGCTCGCCGGCCATCGCCGACGAAGAACACCCGCCACTCGCCGTCCTCGGTCACGAGGATCCAGCTGTCCCGCTCTGCCTCGGTCAGGGGATCCGAACCGAGGTCGACCACCGCGATGTCGGCGGGCCCGATGCGGGTCCCGAGTTGCTCCTCGTCGAACCAGACGTCGACGGCGTGGAACTCCAGCAGGAACTCGATGGAGACGTCTCTGGTCACCTGCTGGAGCTCGAAGTCGTCGACGGCCCTGTACAGCTCGGTGTCGAACTCCCAGTCGGTGTCGCTCCACTGATCGGGGTGGAGGAGGCTCTCGCCGTGGGTGACCGCGGCGAGTGCGTCCATGTCCCCCGCGGCCGCCGCGTCGATGTACTCACCGATGACGTTTCGCAGGCTGTCCGTCGGGTTCGTGGTCGTCTGTTCCGTGTTCTCGGTCTCGTCATCGTCGGTATGAGCGCCCGCTAGGGTGTCGTCGAGACAGCCCGCGAGGGAGAGGGCGGCCGCGGCGACACCGCCACCGAGGAACCGGCGGCGGGTGGCTGTCGTTCGTTCGTCGGCACGCTGCGGTCGGGACCAGTTCGGTCGGTCTGCCATCGTGTCTGGACCCAGTGTCGATGGGTGGGTAAAAGCGGGAGCAGATTTGGCGGGCACCGAACGCGAATCGACACCCGTCAACGACCGTTTGGTGGCCACCAAACCGGTCCCCTCATGCGGTTCCGTCCGAACGGTCAGCTGGTCAGCTCACGCCCCCACGCGAGCAGGTCGGGCGCGAGTGGGTACTCCCACGCGGTCCCGAAGATCGCCTTCGCCATGCCGACGACCGAGAAGACCATCGTCAACAGCGTCAGAATGGCCAGGACGAAGACGCCGAGGACCACCAGCAGGAGGATGGCGAGGACCACCCAGTCGAACGGCGAGAAGTCCGGCAGTATCGCGTCCACGACGAACGTGAGTCCGAAGCCGAACAGCACCCCGGCCAGCACGGACATGTAGCAGAGATGCCAGTTCAGTACGTTCCGGGCGTTCTCACGGGTGAACGGGTGGTCGGTCGTCAGGTAGACGATCCCTGGCAGTGCCACCCCCGAGACCAGACCGAGCGGGTGGAGGAAGATACCGGTCAGCGTCCGTTCCGTCAGGAGGCTGGGTCCGGGTTCGGACTCCTCGTAGCCGCTCGGGCTCTCGTCGTCGTCCTCCGTGGGTGGTCGGGTGGGACGCTTCACCGTCGATCATCCCCCGGTCGATTCGACCAGGGTGCGAGCGCACCCAGTCCGTCGCCTCTGAGCTGGCGGGCGATGCGTTCTGCGAACAGCAACACGAGACAGACGAGGAAGAGGTTCCCTGCGGCCGCCCAGAGCCTGATGCTGCTCCCGATGGCGATGTCGACGGAGAGTGCGGCGGTCACCGCGCCGAGCGAGAACAGCACGAGGCTCAGCTGGAACCCCGCGAGGACGAGCGTCCTGATACCGGCGGGGTTGCGCAGACGGACGAAGTCGGTCACGGAGAGGGTATCGAGGGGCGTCTCGTGGGCGAGCGCCTGCCGTCCCTCGGGTGAGACCGGCCACGCGGACTCGGGGTGCTTGATGTAGTACAGCGTGATGGTGTCGGGATACGCCTCCGTCGCCACGACATCCAGTTCGCGGAGCTCGTTGAGTCGGTTGCGGACCGTCTCCTTGCTGACCTCGGGTGTGACGCGGGCGCGGATCTGCGAGGCGGAGAAGAACGGTCTGTCGGCGTGGAGCATCGTCTCGACCACGTGCTCCTGCGTGAGCTTCTTGGTGAAGTCGTGGTCGATCCGGTCGTCTATCCAGGATGGGAGGGCCGTCATCGGGTAGTATCGGTCTGTTACGTGGAGTCGGTTGTAAACGTACGACCGTATTTTGTGGGCACCAAACGGGAAAACGCACCGATACTCCCCGGGATATCGTCGAGGGACCGCCTGGTGTCACACCCCCGCGACGGTGGCCCCCACCTTTCTTTACCGCATCGGGCCTCTCTCGGGTATGGAGCTCACCGCGCGTGAGATCGACATCGCGACCCCGACCCCGACGGTCATCCTCCACACCGCCGACGCCGAGGAGCTGGGCGCGCATCCGCTCGACCGCATCCGAATCGACCGGAACGGACGGACGTACACGGGCGTGGTCGAGACGACGACCGAACTCGTCGAGGAGGGGATGCTGGCGGTGACGAGCCGGCTGGGTCACGTCACCGGGCCGGTCAGCGTCTCACTCGCTCCGAAACCCCGCTCGGTCGCCCATATCCGGTCGAAGCTCGAGGACCACGAGCTGGAGCGCCCCGACATCGAGCAGATCGTCCACGACATCAACCGGAACCGGCTGACGGACGTGGAACTCGGCGCATACGTCTCCGGGCTCCACGCGAACGGCCTCTCCCACGAGGAGACCCGTCATCTCACAGAGGCGATGACGGCGGTCGGCGAGCGCATCGTCTGGTCGGAGGACGTCGTCGCCGACAAGCACTCCATCGGCGGCGTGGCGGGCAACCGGGTCACGCCCATCATGGTCCCCATCGTCGCGGCCGCTGGTGTGACCGTCCCGAAGACCTCCTCGCGGGCGATCACCTCGCCCGCCGGCACCGCCGACACGATGGCTGTGTTCTGCGACGTGGAGTTCACCACGGACGAGATGCGGGCCATCGTCGAGGAGACCGGCGGCTGCCTGGTGTGGGGCGGCGGCGTCGACCTGTCGCCGGTCGACGACAAGATCATCCGCGCGGAGAACCCGCTCTCGGTGGACCCACCCGGACAGATCATCGCGTCGGTGCTCTCGAAGAAGAAGAGCGCCGGCTCGAACCGGGTGCTCATCGACATCCCGTACGGGGAGCACGCGAAGGTCACCAGTCTGGTCGGTGCCCGCGAACTCGCCGACGACTTCCGCCTCGTCGCGGAGCATCTCGACATCGACATCGCGTGCACCATCACCCGTGGCGGCCAACCCATCGGCCAGGGCATCGGGCCGATTCTGGAGGCGCGCGACGTTCTGGCCGTGCTCGACGGCGACGGCCCGCTCGAACTCCGACTCAAGAGCGTCAGACTCGCCGACATCCTGTTCGACCTCTGTGACGTCGACGCCGATGCGGCCGAACTGCTGGACTCCGGGGCCGCACGGTCGAAGTTCCAGGAGATCGTCGCCGCACAGGGTGGCGACCCGGAGGTCGAACGCGAGGACCTGTCGCCCGGTGGGCGACGTCACGTTGTCACCGCCGGTCGGGACGGGCTCGTGATGACCATCCAGAACCGTCATATCAGCGAGGTCGCCAGACGGGCGGGTGCCCCCCGGGACCCGGGTGCCGGCATCCGACTCCACTGTCGGGAGGGCGACCAGGTCGCGGCCGAGGACGAACTGTTCACCATCTACGCGGAGAACGCGGGCAAGCTGACGGAGGCCGTCGAGTACCACGCGGAGGTGGAGGCGGTCCGCATCGGCGACCCCGACGAGGCGCTCATCGAACGCCGCTGACAGACCGAACGTCCGTCCTCGGACGGCCCACTGCTCCGTCGCCAACGTGCCGGAATCCGGACTGTTTATTGTCCATCTGTGCGGACCGTCGCTGTGAAACGAGCGATCTACTTCGACCTGGACGGCACCCTCCTCGAGCAGGAGCGGGGCTACGGTGAGATCCTCGCGGAGACCTTCCGGTCGGTCCACGGCGAGTGCCGCGACGAGTGGCTGACGAGCTACGACGAGGCGTTCTTCGAGGCGTTCCAGGCCTGCGAACCGGACCCGGTCCGTCGAGCGTTCGCCACGGTCAGCGACGAGGACGAGACGCTCGCGACGAAACTGCTCGAACTCGAGGCCGAGTACGGCCGAGTCCCCGACGGGACCCACGCAGACCTCGCCGCGCTGGGTGAACGCTACCAGCTGGGTGTGCTCACCAACGGGATGCCCGGCTGGCAGCGCGAGAAGCTCGCGGCGAACGACCTCGACCGGCACTTCGACGCCGTCGTCACGTCCTACGAAGTCGGCGCACACAAGCCCGAGCCCGCACCCTTCGAGGCCGCGGAGTCGGCCGTCACGGCGGATGCGTTCGGGATGGTCGGTGACTCCGACGCGGACGTCGACGGTGCACGAGAGCGGGGCTGGGCGTCGCTCCGGTACGACGGACAGCGGTTCCGTGACGCACCCGCCGCGTTCGGCTGGCGGTAACCCGGGCCAGCCGCCCCCTAGAAGTGTGGTAGGCAGGGACTGCCTTTCCGGCTCGCCTACGATACTGCTGTCAGGATGTCGCCCGGCCCCACAGACCGCATCCGGGGAGTCGCCTTACTCGTGAGTGGCATCGTGGCCGTCGTGCTAATCGTCTACCTGCTCCTCTCGCCCGGAGCGTTCACGTCGTTCCACCCCATCCCGTTGCTCCTCCTGCTGGTGCTGACGACGGTTGTGGCGTTCTGGCAGGCCCGTGAGCAGTTCCGGTGAGTCGGGCCGCCGCCGCCCTCAGTAGGCGTAGCTCCGCTCGGCGACCGCGAGTAGCCCATCGTCGGCCCGGTCCAGTGGCGCGTAGCGGTCGCCGTCGATACCCTCGATGTAGTCCGCGAACGCCGACCGGAATCCCCGTGGCGGGTCCTCCCACAGCTCGACCGCGTACGACACCAGCGCCTCCTCACGCACCGCCTCCCGGTCCGTTCCGTCCGTGAGCCCGTAGAACGCCGACGCCGCCATCTCGCGCATGAGGATGTCCGACTCGGCACAGTACATGCAGCCGTCGAACGCGGCGTGGTACTGGACGCCGCGCTCGCCGTGGGCAGGGCAGTCGAACCGGTTCAGCGTCCCCACCTCGTGCACCTCCACGTCGAACGGTGGTTCGTCGGTCACGTCGACCACGAAGTAGCCGCCGAAGGACTGCTCGCCGGTCTCCCGATGGGTGTACTGGAGGAACGCGGAGTTGACCCGACGACCTTTCAGCCGTCCGAGGTGGGTGTTCCCGCAGAAGTGCGCCCTGCCCTCGAAGTGGTCGAGCAGCCGCCACGTCTCCATGTGGGTCACGAGGACCACGTCGGACGCCACCGCGTCGAGGTCGTTCGTGAACCGCTGGCCGCCGACGGTCACGCAGCCCTCGGACGGGGCCTCGGTCCCGACGTCGAGGTCGGCGTCGAGGTCGCCGAAGTGGTCGCGGTTGCCCCACACCCAGATGAGGCCGTGGCGGGCGTGGGACGCGATAGCATCGAGCAGTGGTTCGACCTCGCGGAGCTGCCGGACGGCCGTCTCCCGGCCCGCCCGCATCGCGTCGGTGACGTCGCCGACGTGTACGACGAAGTCGAACGTCTCACCCTCGATATCGTCGCGGACTCGGCGGAGCGACTCGGTGTCCCCGTGGTGGTCACCGAGGACGAGGTATCGCTGGCCCATGGCGGCGTATCGTGTCAACGATGAGTTAATCGTGGCGTTGTTGGGACAGCACGCGTCGGCATCCCCCCGACCAGGGGCGTGCCGACCAGCGACGGACAAGTTCCGGAGGGTTGAAGCCACCTTTCGAGCCAAGATACGGTGTGAACGTTCGCAACGCCGCCGCGACGCTGGTCGGGTTCGCCATCGCGGCCGCCGTGTTGCTGGCGCTCGCGTACCTCGTCGGGACCGGCGAGATACTCGACGCGCTCCGCAGGGCCAACCCCGCCCGCGTCGTGCTGGTCCCGCTGGCCATCTTCGCGTGGCTCTGTCTCTGGGGGGTCTCGTTGCGAGTTATCCTCGCGGCGGTCGGTGTCGAGATCTCGATCGTCGACGCGGTGCTCGTCCACGCCGGCGCGGCCTTCGCGAACCACATCTCCCCGTTCGGGCAGGCCGGTGGCGAGCCCATCGCGGCGTGGCTGGTCACCGAGACGAGCGACGCGGAGTTCGAGCGAGCGCTGGCGGCGATGACGAGTTTCGACACCATCAACGTCGTCCCGTCGCTGCTGTTCGCGCTGGTCGGTCTCGGCTACTACGCGGTCCAGGCGGTCCTCGTCCAGCAAATCCAGTATCTGGCCGCCGGACTGCTCCTGCTGGCGGTGGCCCTGCCGGTGCTCGGCGGGCTCGTGTGGCGCAAGCGCGAGGCGCTGGAGCGGCGACTGGTCGGCGTCCTCGTCCCGCCGCTGCGGTTCGTCGACCGGGTGCTCCCGAAGGTCTCGCTGCCGGGCCGGGCGGCGATCGAGCGGATGGTCGAGGAGTTCTTCGTGGGCATCGAGCGCATCGCGACGGACCGCCGACGGCTCGTCATCGCGGTCGTGCTGTCGGCCTCGGGGTGGGCGCTTCAGGCGGCCGGCCTCTGGTTCGCGTTCTGGGCGCTGGGCATCGTCATCCCGCCGTACATCCCGCTGTTCGTGGTCACCCTGGGCGCGTTCGCCGGCGCTCTCCCCACGCCCGGCGGGCTCGGCGGCGTCGAGACCCTGCAGATCACCCTCCTCGTGGCCACGACGACGGTCGTCGCCCCGACCATCACGGCCGCGGTCGCCATCTCCCGCGTCGGGGGGTTCTTCTTCACGACCTCGGTCGGCGCGGCCGCTATCGGCATTCTGAAGCTCCGGACGAAAGGGGTCTGACTGCGGCCGGGCACTCAGCGGTAGCCGAGCTGTTCGAGACGGCTCGCGACGTCGGCGTCGACCGCCCCGTCGCCGTCCACGAGCTCACCCGCCGCCACTGGGTCGTACTCGCCGCCGTCGTTCGCCGTCGTCACCGCCCACGGAACGGTCCGGAGCTCCGGCAGCGCGATCCCGGCGGCGTGACCGTAGAGCCCCTTCTCGCCGACTGCGTTGCCGTGGTCCGCCGTGATGACGGTCCGGTCCGCGTCGACGTTCGCGAGCAGGAGCCCGACGTCCTCGAGGACGATCTCGAGGTTCGTGCGGTAGGCCTCCCAGACCTCCTCGACGGTCCGCTTGCCGAACCGGAGGTCCTCCCAGACCGAGAGCGACTCCTCCCCGAAGTCGTCGAGCGCGATGCCGTCGTCGCGCTCGTCCGCCAGCGACGGGAAGTGGGGTTGCATGTAGTGGACGACCAGTCTGTCGACGTCGTGGGTCCGGGCGGCCCGCACCGCGGCGGCGGTCACCGGCCGCGGCGGCGTGGTGCCCACGTCGTCGTCCCAGCCGTCGCGCCAGACCTCCTCGACGAAGGCGAACGCGTCGTGGTCGACGTGTGACGAGCTGTACGGGTTCGCCGTGACGTAGCCCACGTCGCCCAGCTCGTCGGCGTCGCGGGAGCCGAACGTCGAGTCGAGCCACTCCGTCGACGTGCCGCCCGGAGAGATGCGCGACTCGCCGGTCGGAAGGTCGTAGTCGCCGGCCACCTCGTCCCAGAGGTCCGCGCGGCAGGCGTCGAGGACGACCAGCATGTCCCAGTCCTCGGCGAACATGTCGTCGGCGTCGAGACTGCGGGCGTACCGCAGGTAGGACCGGGAGACGACCTCCCGGACGGCACCGAACCCCGCACCGCGCAGGTTCTTGATGCTCTCGTCGACGACCGAACGGATCTCGCCCATGTTCCCTCCGAGGTGAAAGCGGCGCATAGTAACTTCGATACCGGACCGGACGTGTCGGCCCGAGACGGAGCCGTGCCGGTCACCCGTCGTCCACGAGTCGCTGGTGCACGGCCGGGTACTCCCGCAGCTTCGCACGCCCGACCAGTGCGTAGAGGTACGCCTGGAGTCGTTCGCGCCACATCTCCCACTCCGACCCGCCGCCACCGTCGACCTCGGCCACCTGGAGGTCCTCGATGGCACGCCCGGCCTGCCGCGTCAGCAGCGGCGGTGGGTCCGACCCGACGACCGACCGATACACCGACCGGGCGCGGCGCTTCTCGGCGAGGACGTGCCCGGAGTCGAACCCGGTGTCGTCCTCGCCGACGACGAGTTCGCCCACTGCGAAGCGATGGGCGCGGGCGCGAGCCACAGCCTGCGAGAAACCGACGGCCGTCACGACACGCAGTTGCCGGTCGACCGTGGTCGTCCACGGCATCGGGGCCGCCGTCGGGTAGCACCAGTCCGCAAGCCGGTAGTGGGCGAAGGCGTAGGGTCCACTTCGGTCCCGCTCCGCCAGTCCGAACCGGGCCAGCGCCTCGTCGCTGGTTGGCACCTCCGAGAGCGCCAGCCGGAACCCTTCTGTGGTTGACTCCAACCGCTCTGCGAACGGCCGCGTATCCTCGCCGAGACGGTCCGTGAGGTGCCGCTGGAACCGCTCTGCGCTCTCGACGTTGACCTCGGCCAGGAGGAGGGCTGCCGTCGCCTCGCCCACGTCGTCCGCGTCGACACTGTCGGGACCGCCCTCCGTCTCGCCGTCGTCGTCCGTCGCCCACCGGTCGGTTCGCTGGCCGGCCCGCAGCGCCTCCTGTTCGATCTCGAGGTACCACGACAGGTCGGTCGCCGGGTCCGAGACCGGGTACGGCTCGAGGCCGTCGACGACGGTCTCGACCCGGTCGCGCACCGACCGACCCCGGGCGGCCAGTTCGTCGAGCTCGACACGGTCCAGCTCCCAGCGGGCCTCGCCGAGGTACTCACCCGCGAACTGGAGTCCGTAGGTGGCCTTCCAGAGCGCGTCGTGGGTCCTGCCCGACCGGAGGTCCCGTCGGGCATCCTCGAGCCAGCCGCCGGCACCGGTGAACGGTCTGTCCGTCTCGAGCTGTTCCCACAGCGGCGCTGCTCGTTCGACGGTCCGTGCGAGGAGTTCGACCGCGAAGGAAGCGTGGTCCTCGGTCACGGTCGGCCGCCAGTGTGCCGTCACCTCCGGTGGGGTCGGGTAGTGTCTGGTGGCTGCATCGGTGAGCGGGTCGGGCAACGCCGTGGGCTCCGACGCGCCGACGGCCACGGTCAGACCCGTCCCGATGGCACCGAGACCCGCGAGGCCACCGAGAAACTGTCGTCTGTCGGGGGAGGGGAGGTCGGGGACCATCTCGTGTCCGAACCCTACTGCTCCCGCTCACTTAGTTTCCGGGACGACCGTTCCCGGGGGCAGGTGACTCCCTCACGCGGCCGACTGTGTCGTCGCGGCTGGACCGTCAGTTGAGGTCGGCTCGCTCGAACAGCAACGTCCCGATACACAGCGGTCCGACCGTCCACGCGGTCAGGACGGCCGCGAACACCCACGGTTCGACGTAGAACGGCACCGGCCCCTGCACGGCCGCCGTGGCCGCGGGGTAGGCAGGGTCCGTCGCGTGGATGGCCGTCATCACGAGGGAGCTGTACGCGCCGGACGGGCTGAGGCCCTGCAGGAACACGAACCAGGCCGGTACCGCGCCACCCGGCGGCGACCCGTTCGTCGCCATGTAGGCTCCTTGCGGGACGAGGTCCCAGAGGAGAGCGAGCCCGAGGTACAGGCCGATACCGACGGTCATCGCACGGGAGCGTGTCGCGACGGCCGCGGAGACGCCGACCGCGATGCCCACGAAACTGACGCCGAGTGCGACGGTCAGCCCGACGACCGACAGGAAGCCGACGACCGGAACGGACCCGTAGACGGCCATGGCGACGACACCCGCGAGGACGAAGCCAACGACGAGGCCGACGATGACCACGGCGCTCCGTCCGGCGAACTTGCCGAGCACGACGGTGCGGCGGTCCGGTTCGAGCCCCAGCAGGATGCGGAGGCTCCCCGACTCCCGTTCGCCGGCGATGGCGAGGTAGGCCGCCACGAGGGCGACGACCGGAACCAGCATCGACGCGAACTCGCTCGCCCCACCCAGTGCCGAGAGGACCCCCGTATCGAGTGCGGGGACGAGCAGCGGGATGAGGAACGTCGCGCTGACGATGACCGTCACGAACGCGACGACCCCCCAGAGCAGGCGCGACCGGACGGCGTCCTCGAACTCCTTCCGGGCGATGATACGCCAGTTCATCGCCCTGCCTCCACCCGTGGGCGTGTCTCGTCGGGGTGCGTGTAGGCGGAGAACAGGTCCTCGAGCGACGACTTCCGGGTGTCGAAGTCGCGGATGCTCGCGCCCGTCTCCCTGAGCCGGTCCAGGACCGCGAGCTTCGCCGTCGGTTCCGTGCAGGTCACCGCGACCTCGTCGCCCTCCGCGAGGACACTGGAGACACCGGCGAGTTCGTCGAGGCCGTGGTCGGCTGGCATCCTGTCGACCGTGACGGAGATGGTCGCTCCCGTGCCCAGCGAGTCCCGCAGGCCGTCGATGGTGTCGACCGCGACCAGTCGGCCGCGGTTCAGGATGCCGACCCTGTCACAGACCGCCTCCACCTGGCTCAGGATGTGTGAGGAGAAGAAGACGGTCCCACCGTCCTCCGCGTGTGCACGGGTCAGATCGCGGATGTCGCGTATCCCGTCCGGGTCGAGGCCGCTGGAGGGCTCGTCGAGGATGAGCAGTTCCGGGTCCCCGACGAGTGCGATACCCAGTGCGAGCCGTTGGCTCATCCCCTTCGAGTACGTCCCGGCGGTCCGGGTGGCCGCGTCGGGGTCCAGGCCGACCCGTCGGAGGACGGCATCGGGGTCGTCGTCGGTGCCCTTCAGACGGATCGCGTACTCGATATGTGCCCGGCCGCTGAGCCGGTCGTAGAGGCTGTAGCCGTCCGGAAGGATCCCGACTCGTCGGTGGATCTCGTCCGCCTCCGTCTGTGCGTCGTATCCGAGGACGGACGCGGAGCCAGCGGTCGGTCTGACGTAGTCCATCAACATGTCGATAGTCGTCGATTTCCCGGAGCCGTTCGGGCCGAGGAAGCCGAAGACCTCCCCCTCGGCGACGGTCAACGAGAGGTCGTTGACGGCGTAGACGTCGTCGCCATAGCGTTTCGTCAGGTGGTCGGTCTCGATGGCCGTCACGCTCGGCCCGCCTCCCAGTCGGTACGTCGTCCTCTGATTCGAATGCGTACGCTTCGTCGGTGTCGGGTCACGGTGACCGGTAGTGCCGGTCCGGGGATAAATATTGTCGAGGATTTTATATATTATCGGGTATACTACTCAAAGATCTTTGAGCAACCGCACGCCGAGGTCCTCGTCGATGGTCGCGACCAGGCTGTCGTCCCCCTCGACGACGGTGACCCGCAGCGGCAATGGTTCGGCACCGACCCGCTCGACCTCCCACTCCTCGATGAGCGGCAGCAACCGCCAGAAGGGAAGGCTCGTCACGTCGACGTCGTGCTCCCAGAGGAAGGCGATGACCCCCGCGTGGTACAGCAGACTGGCCTCCACCGGTGCGAACAGGCACAGTCCACACTGGGAGCAGTCGGCACGACAACTGTAGGTCGCGGGGGCGTCAGCCGGCTCAACCGAGCGCTCCATCGCCCCGCCGCACTTCGGGCAGGTGCCCGCTACTGCGACCGCGTACTCATTCCGCGCTCGCCGGTCGCAGGCCGCGAGGACCTCCTCGCTGGTCCGGTCGCCCGTCGCGGGTGGCGGCAGGTCGTAGGTCACGACGGTCGTGTCGCAGTCCGCACACGCCACGGTCAGCAGTCGCTCACGGTACGACACCGACAACGTCGTGCAGTCACAGCGTGGACAGGCACCCTCGACCGTCGTGGGTTCGAACGAGGGCTCGCGCTCGTAGGTCCCCGACCGGACCGCCCTGATGACCCGTTCCCCGGCCTGAGTGAGGACGTAGGTGTCGTTCGACTTCCGGACGAAGCGTCCCTCCAGTTGACCCAGGTGGTACGACAGCTGGGAGGTACTGTCGATGGCCAGCCCGTCATACAGCTCTGTGAAGGTCAACCCGCCCCGGTCGGCCTCAGCGGCTTCCGCCAGTGTCCGGAGGATGGCGACCCGCAACTCGTTGCCGAGCGCGGCGAAGGCATCACCCGGGTCCGCATCGGTCTCGGAGCCCATGTACGTGCTGTCTGAGTCGAAGCGACCGCCTAAGGGTTTCGCTGCTGGGAACGACCGGTCACCGCCACGTCCCGGTGTCGGCTGGCACCGACACGACCCGCATCGTCGAGTCGTCCACGCGGACCGACCGCACGTGGACGGTCACCTCACCGGGCGAGGATATCGGGTCCCTGTGGGCGGCCCATGGATTTTTGACAGCCCAGATACAGGACCCGTACATGCCCGACAGACGCCGCCGGGATCTACTCCAGTCAGCCGGGGTGCTCGGGATCTCGGCGCTCGCAGGCTGTCAGGGGGGAAGCGAGGACCCGGCGGTCGAGAGCGCCGCCACCGGGAGCCCGACCACACCGACCAGCACGCGGGCCACGACTGAGTCGGGAGGCGAGGTGGCGTTCACGCTGCAGACCGCCAGTGAACTGGGTGGGGACGCCACACAGCTTTCGGTAACCGGGACAGTCGAGGCCACCACTGCGCTTCAGGCCGTGACGATAGCGGTGGCAGACCAGCGCCGGAGGGTCGACGCCGAGGCAGCGAATCGGCTCGAACTCGACACGACCGTCGCGGTCGACGGTGGCCAGCGGTACGAGGTCACGGTCACGGCAACGGACGAGTCGGGTGCCGAGGCCACGACCAGCATCCGTACCGAACACGTACCGATTCACGTCGACCCCGTCGATACGGACCGGCTCGTGGGTGCACACTACTACCCGTGGTACGAGACACGTGGACACGCGAACTGGACGGACCGGATCGTCTCCGAGCCGGTGCTCGGTGAGTACGCGGGGAGCGACCCGGCCGTGGTCGACCAGCACCTCAAGTGGTGTCTGGAACATGGCATCCGCTGGCTCTCGCTGAGCTGGTGGGGCCCTGACACGGGCACGGACGACGTCATCCAGCGCACCCTCCTCCCGCGCGAGCGGTTCGACGACCTGGAGTTCTCGATCCTCTACGAGACCAAGGGCCGCCTCGAGGGTCGGGACTACGACCTCGACGACGCCATCGGTCGGGGTATCCTCGTCGACGACTTCCGCTACCTCGCGGAGCACTACTTCGGCAGGGAGAACTACCTCCACCTCGACGAGCGGCCGGTCGTGTTCGTCTACCTCGCGGATAACCTCCGGGGTGACCTCGTGGAAGCGTTCGAGGCGGTCGAGGAGGCCATCGGTGTCCGACCCTACATCCTGGCGGACGTGGCGTTCGGGGGCGCACCCGGAACCGCGCCGGTCGGGGAGGTCGCCGACGGCTTCACCGCGTACAACCCGTACTTCGCCCGGTCCGACATCGAATCGATCTTCCACGACCGCTACGAGCGCGGCAACGAGGTGCTGGAGCTCGGCGCGGAGGCACTCGACGCGGACCACGTTCCCGTCGTCATGCCGGGGTTCAACGACACCGGACTCCCCGCATCGATTCGCGAGGACAACCCGATACTCTCCTCGACCCCGGAACGGTACGAGCGCGTGCTCGAGCAGGTCGACCCCCACCTCGCGACGGCCCCCGCAGTGCTCGTCACCTCGTTCAACGAGTGGTACGAGAACACCCAGGTCGAACCCGACGAGGAGTTCGGCACCCGGTATCTGGAACTCACACGCGACCGACTCGCAACGGGCCAGTCCGCGGGGTTCGACCCGGATGGCGCGACGTTCTCGCTCGCGTTCAACCGGACGGCGGCTCCGGCAGCTCACCGGTCCGACAGCGACGACAGCCGGGAACTCGCGTTCCAGGCGACGGAACTATCGTTCCAGTCCGACGGCGAGACGGTCGTCTCGTACGATATCGGTGGCGACGCGTCGGAACCGATCTACCTGGATGGTGTGTACGGAGCCTCGTCGGACGACGACTCCTCTTGGCGCTGGTTCGGCGGCGCGGACGCCCGGACGACGATGTTCGTCGAGGCCCCACTCGAGGCTGCCGACACGGCAGTGCTCACCGGGCAGCCGGTTCCGTTCGTCGAGGTCGAGGTCGATGTCTCCCTCGACGGCGAACGGACCGACCACGTCGTTCTGAACAGACCCGGGACGAGCGACTACGAACTCTCGCTCACGGCTCCAGACGACTCCTGACTGCGCAACTGCCGCCGCTCTCAGAGTCTGGTCGTCCCGTCGCCGTGAGGCGTTTGCCGATTCGGGATTCGGACCACCAATCTTCGCCCCTGGTCCGGGTAGAATGTTGCTTCTGGGGCCACCAACTGAGGACGAACCGAATGGAAGCGAGCTTTCAGCACGCGGACCCAGACTCTGACGCGGAGTCGGTCCTCATCCGTCTCAGGGGGGACGTTCCGGACCAGACCGCGTCTGTCCTGGTCGACGCTGGCGACGGCGGCATCCCGTCCGAGGACTGAACGTCGTTCGAACTTGGAGAGCGCGCGCCTCGATTCGGTGTCGGCTGGGGAGATGAAGGCGCTAGATGTCCTGCCTGACGAACCGTCGATAGCCGAATAGCATCGGGACGACGGCCCAGAGCACCAGCAGCAGGACGCCCATCCACCAGTCGACGTAGAACGGTGCGCCCTCCCGGAGGTAGAGACTGGCCAGTTGCCCGTCGAACCCGACCTCCAGCAGCCGGTAGTACGACTGGCCGGGTTCGAGCAGTCGGTAGAGGTACGCCCACTCCGGCAGGTTCTGTGGCAGCAGTACCGTGCCGTCGAACCGGTGCAGGATGAGCAGCGTCATCGTGTGCAGGAGCCCCCAGAAGTTCACGAGGAGCAGGTAGCCGCCGAGTGCGCCGAAGGTGATCCAGCGGTCCCGGGTGGTCGACATCGACAGTCCGACCGCGATACCGACGAACGAGAGGCCGAACAGCACGGTGGCGAGCAGGAACCAGGGGTACATCGCGAGGCCCTCGGTCCCGTAGAGGACCACGCCGAATCCGCCTGCGAGGACGAGCGCGACGAGTGTGGGGACGAGCAGGACGACCGCCCGGCCGACGAACGTGCCGACGGCCAGGTCGCGACGGTCGTGCGGGAGCGACAGGGTGAGCAGCAGGCTCCCGCTGGTCCGCTCGTGGACGATGGACTTGTAGCCGAGCATGATGGCGAGCAGCGGGACGACGAGTGCCATCACGCCTGCGAGCCCGTTGACGAAGGCTTCGAACGTCTCGTCGCCGAGGTACTGGTGCACGTAGGCGTACCCCAGCGAGAGCACAAGCAGGATGCCGACGAGGAGCCAGATGCTCTTCGAGCGGCCCGCGTCGTTGATGTCCTTGTGGGCGATGTCGCGCCAGCTCATCAGAGATCCACCCCCGAGAAGCGGAGATGGGCGAGCCCGAGCGGCATGACGAGCCAGACGGCGAACAGGACGAGTGCGATCCACTCACTGAGGTACCACGCACCGTCGACCGTCGTGCTCGGATCGACGAACCCCTCGGTGAGGCGGCGGAAGAGGCGGCCGGGCTCCAGCCCGACGACGAACTGGAGGGGGTCCGGGAGGTCACCGTCCGTGATTCCGAGTGCCTCGAGGGCGAGCGCGAGCGCGCCCACGACGGTGTCCCACACGATGACGAGCACGAAGAACACCGTCACGCCGAGGACGAGGGCCCGGCGCTTCGTGGAGACCAGGAGCGAGACGGCGATGCCGATCCCCGTCCAGATGGCACCGAAGAGGACGGTCAGCACGACGAACCCGATGAACGGGAGCAGGTCGAGCGTCCCGAACGGGTACACGACGAGCGCGCCCGCGCCGGCCATCGAGCCGACGATGGTCGCGGCCAGCAGCCCGGTCCGCGAGACGTACTTCCCGAGGACGATGTCCTCGCGGCTGATCGGGAGCGAGAGCGACAGCAACAGCGAGCCGGTCTCGCGTTCACCGACCACCGCACCGTAGCCGAGCAGCACGCCGACGAGCGGGACCAGCGTCGTGAGCCAGCCGACGGCGTAGCTGGAGAACGTCGCCGTGGTGTGGGGTCCCTCGGTCAACACCGGATAGACGTAGCCCGAGAGCAGGACGACGAAGGAGACGAGCGCCAGCAGGGTCTTCGTCGACCGCTGGTCGGCGGTGTCCGACCAGTCCTGCCGCGCGATGATCTGCCAGCTCATCGGCCTCTGGAACCCGTGTACTCGATGAACATGTCCTCGAGCGAGGCCTCCTCGGTCTTGAAGTTCATCACCTCGATGCCGGCCTCGTGGAGGGCGACGACGATGTCCATCTTCGCGTCGTTCGTACACGTGACCTCGATGGTGGAGTCACCCTGTGAGACGACGGTCTCGACCCCGTCGATGGTCTCGATCTCGGCGAGCGTGCTGTCGCGCAGCTCGTCGAGCGTGAGCACCAGCTTCGTCCCACCGCCCATCGAGTCGCGCAGTCCCTCGATGGTGTCGACGGCGACGAGTTCGCCCCGCTGGAGGATGCCGACGCGGTCACAGACCGCCTCGACCTGCTCGAGGATGTGCGAGGAGAAGAAGATGGTCGCGCCGCGTTCGTTCTCCTCGCGGAGTATCTGGCGCATCTCGGCCGCGCCGTTTGGGTCGAGCCCGGTGCTCGGCTCGTCGAGCAGCAGGAGGTCGGGCTCGCCGACGAGGGCCATCCCGAGGACGAGCCGCTGTGCCATCCCCTTCGAGTACCCGCTTGCCTTCCGGTCGGCGGCGTCGCGGATGCCCACCCGGTCGAGGATGTCGAGCGGGTTCGTGTCGTGGGCGTCCTTCGACCGGATGGCGTACTCGATGTGCTGGCGGCCGGTCAGGCGCTCGATGACCGAGTAGCCCTCCGGCAGCACGCCGATCCGGTCGCGTGCCTCGACGCCGTTGCGCTGGCAGTCGGTGCCGAAGATCTCGACGTGCCCGTCGCTCGGCTTCGCGAAGTCGAGCAGGATGTTGATGAACGTCGACTTCCCGGCGCCGTTCGGGCCGAGGAAGCCGAACGTCTCGCCCTCCTCGACGGTGAGGTCGACCCGGTCGAGGGCCGTGGTCGAGCCGTAGTGTTTCGATACGTTCGTCGCGTCGATGGCATTCATGCATCGACCATCTGACGGCAGACTTATAATCGACACCCTCCGGTTTCCGACTCTGAAAGTTTGTGGGATGCTACCGTGTCAATGCGTCGGTCCCGACCTCGGCGGCGGCGGTGGTGACGGACCCCCGGATCACTGCTCGGAGCCGCCGACGTTCCCCTGTGTCGGCTTCTCACTGGTCCGCGCGGACGTCAGGAGGATACCGCCCAGCAGCACGCCGAGCGAGACCCCCGCCACCGCACCGACCGCTGCCCCGTTCGCGAACGCGGCGTCGAGTGACCAGGCGACGAGCAGGCCCAGCGCGGTGCCGACGAGCAGGCCGACGAGCACCGCGACGCCGAAGACACGGCTCGCCCAGTCGCTCTCCCCGCTGTAGGTGTCGGCGAACCGACCGACGAACGCGCCGGTGAGCAGCCCACCCGAGATGCCGTAGCCGGCGAGGAGCGCGAGGTCCGCGGACTGTCCCGTCACCACGGCGACCGTGCTGCCGATACCCGCGCCGAGCGGGATACCGATACCAGCCCCGAACTTTCGTAGTGTACCGTTCATGGTTACTGATAGGTCAGCCACGTGCTTATAACCGACTCCTGTCTCTCCCGACGTGAGAACTGGCTGGAACGACCGTCCGTGAACGATGGGGCTTACTCGGTGGAGATGTAATCCCAGCTATGGACGTCATCGCGGTCGCGGCTGTCAGCGAGAACGGTGTCATCGGAGACGGGCCGACGCTCCCCTGGAGTCTCCCCGAGGAGGTCCGCCGGTACAGAGAGCGCGTCGCGGACGACCTGGTACTCATCGGCCGTCGCACGTTCGAGATGTTCGACGACCCACCCGGCGCGACGCAGCTCGTCCTGAGCCGGAGCGACCGGGAGTACGAGAATCCCGACGTGACACACGCAGGGAGCGTCGACGCGGCGCTCGAGATCGCCCGGGAGCGAGGGGCACCGGTGCTGTACGTCCTCGGTGGGGGTTCGATATACGAGGCGCTGCTGCCACACTACGACCGGATGCTCCTGAGTCGTATCGAGGGCGAGTACGAGGGCGATGCACACTTCCCCGAGTTCGACCGCGACGACTGGGTGCTGGTCTCCGAGACGCAGTTCGACGGCTACGTGCTGGAGGAGTGGGAGCCACGGTCGAACCACCGCTGACGTCGTCGGTCCAGACCACTCGTTCTCCGCCGTCCCGGTGGTGGTCACCGAAGACGCGCTCCTGGCCGGCGTGACGAAACGGTATGGCGTCTGTCGTCGTTCATCGATTCGGATAGCCGCCACACCGTACGTCACTGGTTACGCCTCCTTCAGACGAGTCCCCGTCAGCAGGTTCGGTGGCGGAACTTGCGGCAAGTACAACGGAGTCGCCTACTTCGGAAGTCACAGCTGCTGAATTCGGAGAGCCGAAGCAGGGGAATCAGTCGGATGGAGGGATCAGCTTGGAGCCGGGGCCGGCGCTGGCAGCCTCGACCGTGACCTGGACGGCCGCGGTGCCACCATCGAGTTCGAAGGTGGCACTGACCAGGGTAGATTCGAACACCTTTCGATGATGGCCGTCCCGGTCGATGTCGATATCGACCGAGACGAAGCCCTGTTCCTCGAGTCGGTTCAACCGGCGGTAGACGGTGGGTTTCGACGCTTCGCACCGGTCGACGAGGGCTCGAGCCGGGAGGGGACCGTCCTCCAGCACCTCGAGGATTCGTCGGGCGTAGTCGTCGTCGAGCAGCTCCAGGATGTCGGACGCGTCGTCGTCTTCGGCCGTGAAGCGACGTTCGGTCTGGTCACAGGCCGCACCTGCACGTGCGGTCGCACTGCCACGAGGGGTCGATTCGTCTTCCCGGCGTTCCGGGCTTCGACGTAGCTGTTTACCGACCATCGACCGACACCTCCGGCGGGGTATGGACGTCGGACGTGACGGACGGCGTGGGTATCTCGTGGTGGAATGGCTGGAGGGAGTGGCCGTCAGTCACGATCGCTTTCCTGTACTGGCTCATCGCAACAGTACCGACGTCCTCCGCCCACTGAAGCGTGGGCGCTACGTGAGAAGTCTGTGAGGGGTTCCCAGGGCTATACGTATAGATACGACACGGTGTGACACGGGCCAGTGCCGCCGCCGTCCGGGGAGCAGGTCGTCAGCTACCCGGCTGGCTCGTCGAGGATGGTCTCCAGCAGTTTGCGTTCACCGACCCTGAGGTGCTTGTTCAACGTCGGCTGCGTGATGTCCATCTCCTCCGCGATGTCCTCGCCACTGTGCTCCCGTGGCCAGTCGAAGTAGCCCATCCGGAACGCCGTCTCGAGTGCCTCCCGCTGTCGAGGTGACAGGCGCTGGTCTATGCGCTCGGTCAGCGCACCGGGGGCTGGATCGCTAGCCCCCTGCTGTCGTTGCGCGTGGAGGTCGATTCCGGGGATCGTCTCCTCCAGCCGTCGGACGAACCGGCGCGTGTTCGCCTCGGTCGGGAGCTCGACGACGACCGTCGTCCTGCTGGGCGTCGCGTGTCCACGTCTGAGCACGCCCCCGTACTCCGAGACGATGGACCCGAACCACGTCGCTCCGCTCCGTTCGATCACGGCGTGGTCGGCCTCCCGTGTCAGGACCTCCGTCTCACCTGGTAAGGTCTCCGCAGCCGTGGAAGCCACGTCCGACGGCACCTCACCGACGATTCGGTACACGACACGGATGGAGCCGTCCTGTCTGCGGACGGTGCGCTCGTGCCGGACCTGGCAGCCAGTCTCCTCCGCGAGTCGCGCGAAGGGGAGCGAGGCACCGTCGTCCCGGAACTCCAGTTCGAACGTCTCGTCGGACTCGAGCGCGCGCCGGCGGTCGATCGCGGTCACCGAGTACCCGATGGAGCTACCGAGCTGGTCGAGTGTCTCGTGGACCCGCCCCTCGAACGCCCCGGGGACCGTCGCGTTGACCACGAGTACACCGTGGACGATACCCTCGTACGAGAGCGGCAGGGCACAGACGGTCTGGACGCCGCGGCGGAGCAGGTCGCGCCGCCACCCAGTCCCGGCCGCACTGACCAGGTCGTCCTCGACCGTCACCTCGTCGTTGTTCCAGGCCGCCACAGCTGGGTGGACGTCTACCTCCCGCTCCCCGTCCGCGTGGAGCCACTGCTGGACCGTCTCTCGGGAGATACCTGCCGTGGCCATCGGTTCGAGCGTTCCACCACCGGCCCCGTCCTCGGCGACCCACGCGTGAGCGAACGACTCGATTTCCACGAGTCGCTCACAGACTGCTCTCGCGACGCCCACCCGGGTCGACTGGTCGGTTATCGCGGCCTCGACGCGCCTGTTCAGTTCGGCGATCCGTGCGAGCTGGTCCGCGCGTTCCGTCTGCGCCTGGAGCTCCGCCCGCTGGGACTCCAGCCGGCGCTCCCCGACGACGTGGTTGAGGGCTCCCTCCAGTGTCGCTGCGATGAGGTGAGCGGTCTCGACCGGCGTCTCGTCCTCGGCCCAGACCGTCATCACACCGTGGCCGGAGAGCGGCATCATCAGGAGGGGGCGCTCGGGGCCGAACGAGAACGCGGGATCGTCGTCCACGTCGGTTCGGACCACCCGTTCATCGACGAAGGCTTCCCACGGCACGGTATCGCTGGCGTCCCAGGTTGGGAGGGCCTCGGCCGGTCCCAGTGCATCGGTCGCGGCGGTTGGAACCAGTCGCCCGTCGTCCCCGTCGTACGTGTGGACCGACACCGCTTGCAGGCCGAACACGTCGCTCGCGGCCTCGACAGCAGTCCGGCAAGCCTCGTCGGTCGAATCGGCCGTCGTCAGTTCGGCCGTCGCGTCCTGGAACGATTCGAGCGTCTGCTGGCGCTGTCTCGTCTCGGTCACGTCGCGGTTCACGGAGACGAGCCGGATCGCCCGGCCCTCGGCGTCGTGGATGGGGTAGAGCCGTCCGGAGACCCAGCGGACCTCGCCGTCGTCGCGCTGGACCCGGTAGTCGTAGCTGTACTGGTCGGCCTCGTCGATATCGGGGTCGGTCAACTCGGTCGTCACCTCGTCGAGGAACGCGAGGAAGCCCGCTCGGTCGTCGGGGTGGACCGTCTCCTCGAAGGAGAACGAATCCTCGTACATCTCCTCGACAGGGCGGCCCCAGATATCTTCGTACGACGGGCTGAGGTAATGGGTCTCCGACAGGTCCGCGGACGCGAGATGGATGACTTCGTCGACTGCTTCCGAGATCTGCCGGAACTGACGCTGTGTCCGCCGCAGTTCCCTCTCGCGTTCTCTCCGCTCCGTGATGTCACGGTTGATGACCACGACGCGGTGCTCCCCGTCGATGGTCGCCGCGGTCGCCTTTGCCTCGTAGATGCGTTCGTCGCCGTTGGCGTGTTCGACCCGCCACTCGACCGTCTCCGGCTCTCCGGTCGCCGCCACGCGTTGGATGATGCCCTGGTTCTGTTCCGTCGTGAACCCGTCCTCCGTGAGGCTCAGGCCCGCTACACCGAGCTCCCGGATCGTCTCGGGGTCGTACCCGAACTGGTCGACGTAGGAGTCGTTCACGTCGATGAACTCACCGGTCTCGGGGTCGTGCACCGCGATGGCGTCGTTCACGTTGTTGAATATCTGCTCGAACTCCCGCTCTCGGCGCTTCCGCTCCGTGATGTCGCGGACGCTCGCGAGGACGCGCTCACTCCCGTGAATCTCGACCAATGACAGGTGGACCTCGACCGGGAACGTGTGGCCGTCCGCGTGCTCGTTCTGCCACTCGAACAGCTGGGGGCCTCGCTCCTCTGCGCGACCGATGAGGCTCCGTGCCCGCTCGAACGAGTAGCCCTCGTCGCCGGCTGTGATGATACCGACGCTCTCACCGATGAGTTCGTCGCGGTCGTACCCCATCATCTCGCAGAACCGGCCGTTGACCTCGACTATCTCGCCCGTCCCGGGCTCGTGGACGACGAGGCCGTCGCTCACGTTCTCGAACACCTCCCGATACGTCCGCTCCAGCTCCCGGCGTTCGGTCACATCAGTCCACTGGCAGATGACGATCGGCTCTCCCTCGGCGACGCCGGGCGAGAGGAACAGCTGGAACCGGACGGTGTCGCCGTCACGATCGGTCGTCGCCCACTCCTCGGTCTCCATCGTCGCACTCTGGCCCACCTGGCGCACTGTCTCGCGGAACGCCGTGAGTGTGTCCGACTCCCCTACCGGTTCGACGGCATCGAGCCCGGCCGACAGCACCGCATCGCGGTCCTCGTAGCCGAGCGCCTCCGCGAAACCGCTGCTGGTCTCGATGATGGCGGCGGTCTCCGGGTCGTGGAACGTCGTCGCCGTCTTGGAGGCGGCCATGATGTGGTCGAGGTCGGGTCGTTCGGCACGGCGGCGCGTCGCGTCGCGCATGGCCGAGACGAGGAATCGCTCCCCGGCAACCTCGGTCTCGTCCACCGCCGCCTCCAGCCATCGCCGGTGGCCGCTCGCGGTTGCGACCTCCCACTCGACCCTGACCGGACCTTCGCCGGCGGTGACGGCCTCGAGCGCCGAAAGCGGTGTCCGCCCATCGCCGGCCGACGAGGCGGCGAGGCCCTCGAAACCACGTTCGCGTATCTCCGCGGTGTCGAACCCGACGAGGTCGGCGAAGCCCCCCGTCGCGTGAACGATATCCCCCGTCTCCGTCTCGGCGACGACCACGGGGTCCGGATTCGCCTCGAATGCAGCGTCGAGGTGCGTTTGTTCCACCCTGCGCGCTCGCTGTTCGGTGTTCCCACCCGTCCGCTCCAGTACCCCGTCTGAAGCCGCCCGACGCGCAACGTCAGCAAGCAGCTCGACGGTCGTCGCCGGCTGCTCACGGGCCGTGACCCAGGGTAGGACCACGGTCGCACCCGTCGAGAGCAACTCGTCGGCCGGCGTCTCCTCGTCCTCGGGGAGAATGGGGACCACGGGTAGTTCACCGTCTGCCGACTGCAGTGCCGAGACAGCCTCCACGATACTGGCCCCGGCCGTTCCGACGGCGTCCGTTCCATCGATCACCGCGACCCCGTACTGGTCGAGGTCGCCGTCGAACGACGGGGAGAGCCGGGACAACTCGACCGACCCACCCCATCCCCCTCCGGTGTTCGAACCGCCGAGGAGTGTCGCGACGGGTCCCCCCTCGTCCCCAACGAGAAGCACTCCCCCTCGGTCGTCCAACCCTGACATGGGCCGAGATTCAGTATCCAGCGGCAAAGTACTCCCGGACGGTCCCGTTTCAGGTTCAGAAACCGCGCTCACCGACTTATCCCCCGAGACGAAAGACTGTCTCCCATCGATGTCGAGCCGCCTCCCTCCGCCGCTCGTTGGCGTCACCCCCTTCGAGCCTGCTGACGACCCCCCCAGCGACGCTCGGATCCTCGTCGTCGGTGGAACCGTGACCGCGTTCGTGGTGACCGCACTCCTCGAACGGACCGGTCACCGACCGACGCTCGTGACCGGGCGACACGAAGCGGCCATCTCCGCCGACGTCGTCCGCCTCTCCCGTTCGACGTTCGACGCACTCGCCACGGTCGTTCCCGCGGTCGACCTCGATGGCGTCGGCTCACCGGTCGACCGTCTCAGCGTCGCCAGCGGCGTCGAGTCGGCGACACTCTCCCCGGTGGACGACGCATCCCCACCGGTCCTGGTCGAACGTCGAGAACTCCGTCGTCGCTTCCGCCGGTCGTGTGACAGTCCGCAGCGACAGGCAGACGTCACATCCGTTCGGGAGACGCCGGATGGCGTGGCTGTATCGTTCGACGACGGGTCGCGCACGACGTTCGATCTCGTCGTCGCGGCCGACGGACCGAACTCGTTCCTCGGAACCCTCACGGACACGGTTCACGAGTTCGAGACGGGAATGCACGAGTGGACCGTTCGTACCGAGCGGCCGTCGTCGTGGGACGAGTGTCTCTGGGAGCGATGGGACCGTCGCGCACTCCTGTCCGCGGCATCGGTGTCGGACGAACTCGCAGTCAGCGTCAGGTTTCCACGGCGTCCCGGCTCCGACTCCGACCCGCGTGGCCGCGCGGACGCGGTCCTCGATGCTACCGACGACTCGATCGCGACCGTCCTCGGCGGACGCATCCCCGACCGGAGCACCTACCGGCTGCTCCCCGACCCGACCGTCGAATCCACGTGGTTCGCCGGGTCCGTGGTGTTCTGCGGAACAGCGGCCACACCGCTCGGCTGGGCGGGCGGGCTCGACACGACGCTCGCCGTCGAGGACGCCATGGTGCTCGCGTCCTCGCTTCGGACGGCCGAGGACTGTACAGCCGCGATAGAACACTACGCGAGGGACAGGCGTGCCCGGACGCTCGGCATCAGGGAGGCGACACGTGACGATGTCCAGTCCTGGTTCGAATCGTTCGTACCGGATGGAGAGGTCTCGCTGTGTGTGGACGCGACGCTCCGTGCGCTCGACCTCGGGGGCGAGTTCCTCCCGAGCCCTCGTGGGTAGTCTCATCTCGGCCGTCGAACAGCGCCGCGAGCACCACGGATTCGGCGCGTTGGAGGTCTTCGCTGGCGGTCGACGACGAGCGCCCAGCCTCCCGTGCGATGTCCGCCGCGTCGGGCCGGCCGCCGCTCGAACTGGCGGCTGCTATGGCGATGGCCGCGGCTCCCTGCTAGGGGAGTTCGGACTGTGGACGGGGGCACGTGGGTGAGGAGACCACTACGGACATTCGGACTTCTGGAGATACTCGTCGTCCTGTTCGTTCTCGTCGTCCCGCTCGCCATCCTCGTGCTGCCGTCGTCGGTGGGGTCTCCCGGTACAACCGCCGCGAGGACGGGCCGACCACGGAGACACACTCGAGCACGACCGAGGACGAACCGCCCGTTCCCGACGATTCTGGAGCCCCTGAACGGTCGAGACCGGACTCCATCTCCCGTCTGCTAGGCGATGTAGAAGCTCGGTGGATACAGCAACAGACAGAGCACCGCCGCCCGGCGGTCGATGCCCCGCTGCCAGTAGAACAGGCCGAGCACCAGCAACGAGACGACGAGCATGTACTGCGCCGAGGAGACGACGCCGCCGGGGTCCTCGAGGGCGACGTCGTAGAACAGCGGTCCGATGCCGAGGGAGAAGACGGGGTCGGTGATGTTGCTCCCGAGGATGGCTCCCACAGAGATGCCCTCCTCACCCCCGCGGGCCGCGATACCCGCGACCACGATCTCCGGCGCGGTCGTTCCCAGCCCGGTGAGCAGGCCGACGATGTACTCGGAGATGCCGACGGCGCGTGCGATCTCGACGCCGGCGGTCACCATGATGTGGCCGCCGAGGACGACCATCCCGAGCCCGAGGACGATCCACGGGACCGTCCGCCGGGGCGGCTCGCGCTCGACGACCTCCTCGGTGATCTCCTCGCCACCTTCGTTGGTGTACATCGTGTAGATGAAGAAGACGTACGAGAGCATCATCAGGAACCCCTCGGAACGGATAATCTCGCCGTCCTCGATGGTGAGTATCATGATGATCATCGAGAGCACCATCGCCCCGCCGTACACCATCACGTTCCGCCGCTGGGCGACGATGGGGGAGATGAGCGCCACCACCCCGATGGCGAGCGTGATCTGTGCGGTCTCCGACCCGACGATGTTCCCGACCAGCAGGTCCCCTGCACCGTACGAAGCGGCGTAGACGGAGGTCGTCATCTCCGGTACGGACGTCCCCACGGCGATGACGCTGACGCCGACGAACAGCTTCGAGACGCCGTAGTAGAGCGCGAGGTCGCCCGCCGAGGAGACGGCCCGCTCCGCACCGACCACGAGGAGTGCGAGCCCGCCGACGAAGAGGATGTACTGTTCGAGCACGGGCTGGACCTCACGCCGGTCTACTCGTTGGTGGGGTCGCCACCGTCCGCCGGACCGGTTCCGTGACTGGTCTGTCCACGTCGGCCCCCCTCAGCGTTTCGGTGCAGTGGACACGCGCTCCCCGGCCAGCAGCACGCGGATGGCCCGAATCGCCAGTCGGTCGAGGCTGAACGAGGCCACCGCGAAGGAGACGAAGAACACCACGACTGCGACCACGTCCAGAAGGGAGATGGCCGCCACGTCGACCGTCGCGACGCTCTCGATGAGTGTCACCGCCGCAGCAGTGCCGACCTCGAAGGTGACGAGTGCCGTCGCACCGGCCAGCACGGTCCCCAGGCCGTACGCCAGCATCCAGTACTGATCCGGAACCAGCCGGGAGACGGACCACCAGTCACGCTCGGGAACCGAGCGGCGGGTGAGGGCGTCGAACTGTGTCCGTAGCTGGTCGAGCAGCGTCACGGCGAGCACGAACCAGAGCAGCGCCGCGAGTCCGAGCCGGACCAGCGACGGCGAGAGTTCGAGCACGCGCCCGGCGAACAGGTCGACGACGGTCGGTGTCGCCCGATCGACGACGACGTAGAACAGCCAGTAGCCGAGGGCCGCGTCGACGGGGCCGTACGCCGGGAATCCGCCCTCCCTGCGGGGCCGCTTTTTGGTTCTGGTGGTGACGGTAGTTTCCATGCTCTAGAGACGCCGTGAGTGGACTTGAACTCGGACGGTCCGTCTCACCGGATGGGAACGACGGGGCCCCGAGAGCCCTCGTTCTGGTTCTCAGGTGGTGGGAGCCAGCAGTAGTCAGATGTGGTCACCTGACGTATCACAACGTATGAACAAACGGAGCAATCGGTCACTCGCAGGGAACCTGACGCTACTCCTCGGACTGCTGCTGTTCGTCGCCGGTGCGTCGGTCGTGGTGTTCGACTACCAGGTCGAGGTCCCGCTCCCCGTGCTCGGAACGCTCGCCCTCGTACTCGTCGGCGTCGGGGCCGCGACGCGCAACGCCGACGGCGGGGGACGAACGGCATGACGCTGCGGAAACGCCTGGGCCTGGTCACCATCGGCGGCCTGCTGGTCGGTGCTGTCGGTCTCGTGGTCGGTCGGGTCCGGACCGAACGGTCGACACGTCGCCGGGTCGACGGTCTCCTCGCAGCCGCGGGGCGACCGGCAGTCGAACTCGATGCGGTCGACGGGCTGTCCGACCTCCCGTCTCCAGTCCGTCGGTACTTCGACGCGGTGCTGGCTCCGGAGCGAGCACTCCCTCGGACCGCACGGCTGCACCAGCAGGGGTCGTTCCTGCTCGGCGACGAGTGGCGGCCGATGACCGCGACCCAGCACGTCACCGTCGACCCGCCGGGGTTCGTCTGGGACGCGAGCATCCACGCGGCACCGCTCGTTCCGGTCCGCGTCGTCGACGCCTACGAGGGCGGTGCGGGCTCGCTCCGGGCACTCGCCCTCGGTGTCGTTCCGGTCGCGACCGCGCCGTCGAACCCGGAGATGGACCGGAGCGAACTGCTGCGGTACCTCGCCGAGGGCCCCTGGGTACCGTCCGCATTGCTCCCGTCCAACGGTGTCGCGTGGGAGCCCGTGGACGAGAATCGCGCGAAGGCGACTATCGTCGACGGCTCGACGGCGGCATCGCTCGTGTTCCACTTCGACGATGCCGGCCTGGTCGAACGGGTCACCGCCGAGCGCCGCTATCGGCAGGAAGACGACGACTTCCTCCCGTGGACGGGCCACTTCGGCGAGTACGAGTGGCACGACGGCGTCCGTGTTCCGACCGAAGCACGCGTCGAGTGGGAGACCTCCACGGGGGCGTCACCGTACTGGCGAGCGCGTGTCACGGCGGTCGAATACGACGTTGCAGACCGCTCACGGCGCGGGCTCCCGGACGCTTGACCTGCCTCCGGAGCCCCTCGTGTGGAGCGTCTGGCGCTGGGGTTGCACGCTCGACGTCCGGTCGCCGACGACGGGTTTGCAGGACCGACAGTCGGTCCGGACTCGTCCCATCAGTCCGCCTTCGACTGGCCCTCGGTAACGTCGATGCTCCCCATCTCGGGCGCGGACTGGTCCCCGAGGCTGGTCTGGAGCTTCCCGATGGCCACGGCGACCGCGTAGATACCCACGCCACACAGGACGACCACACCGCCGGCAGTCGCGCCGATCTCGTACGAGACTGCGATGCCGAGCAGCACCGAGAGCTCGGCGAGTACGATGGAGACGAGCAACGATTCGTTGAAGCTCCTGGCGACCTGCGATGCGCCCGCCACGGGGACCACGAGCATCGCCGCCACGAGGATGACGCCCATTATCTGCATCGCGCCGACGACGACGAGCGCGGTCAGCATCACCATGATACGGTTGTACCAGCTCACGGAGATGCCGGCGACCTCCGCCGCCGTCTCGTCGAAGGTGACGTAGAGCAACTGGTTGCGCGTCAGGGCGACGACGCCGACGATGATGGCGAACAGCACGAGGAGGATGGCGGCGCTCTGGGAGGTCACCGTCGAGAGGTTCCCGAAGAGGTACTGGTCGACGCTGACCGTCAATCCGCCCGCGTTGATGCTGATGAGTGTCGTCCCGATGGCGAAACCGGTCGACAGCACGATGGCCATCGACACGTCGTTGTACGCGTCGGTCACCTCCGAGATGAGTTCGATGAACAGCGCGGCGATCATCGCCACGACGACCGCCGTCAGGTACGGCGTCACCCCGAGGTCGATGGCCGCGTTGAGGAACAGCCCGACCGCGACGCCCGCGAACGCGGTGTGGGCGAGGGCGTCGCCGATGAGTGCGAGCTGTCTGTGCACCAGGAACGTCCCGATGAGCGGTGCCATGACCCCGATGCAGAGGCCGACGAGGATGCCCCGCTGCATGAAGCCGTAGCTCAGCATCTCGATGCCGGCCGTCCGGGCGAGCCACGACATCGCACCCGACCAGAGGTCGAGGAGCCAGTACATCGGTGCCAACGCCGTATCGAGCGTCTCGTTCGGGGTGGACTGGAGCCACACTGCCGCGAGCGTCCCCGTCATTGTCGCTCACCCAGGAAGTTCGCGGCCGTCCCGAAGGCGCGGCCGAGCGCGTCGCTCTCGACGAACTCGTCGGTGGGACCGTCGAAGTACACCTCGCGGTTGAGACAGACGACGCGTTCGGCGTGCTCGGTCACGGCACCGAGGTCGTGTTCGATGAGCAGGACGGTGATTCCCCGGTCGTTCAGCGACTGGAGGAGTTCGTAGAACGCCTGCACCGATTCCGCATCGACGCCGACCGTCGGCTCGTCGAGCACCAGCAGTTCGGCCTCGCCCGCCAGCGCACGCGCGATGAAGGCTCGCTGACGCTGGCCCCCGGAGAGCTGCGTGATGCGCCGGTCCGCGAACGCCGACATCCCGACCGTCGCCAGCGCCTCGTCGACGATCTCCCTGTCCTCCTCCCAGAGGCGGCCGAAGCCGACGTGTGGGAACCGACCCATGTTCACGACCTCGCGGACCGTGATGGGCATCTCCTTCGAGGCGCTGGCGTGCTGGGCGACGTAGCCGAGCCGTTCCCCGTCGTCGAACCGATGCGCTGGCTCGCCGAACAGTCGTGCCTCGCCGCTGTCGGGCTCGAGCAGGCCGAGCATGAGCTGCATCAGCGTCGACTTGCCCGACCCGTTCGGCCCGACGACCGCGACGTACTCCCCCTCGGTTATCGAGAGGGAGACGTCCTCGACGACCGGCGTGGCGGTGTAGCCGAATTCGACGTCGCGCAGCTCGATGACGGTCCCACCCGTCGCCGATGCTGGAACGTCGGCCGTTGCCCCTCTCTCCACCGTTTCCTCCGCGTCTTCGGCACTCATTGGAAGTTCCTCCACTCGGAAGCCCAGCCGTTCGGCCCGGCCTCGTCGGGGGGCTTGTTTCCGAGAACGACCTCGAAGGTGGGCATGTTGATGTTGTAGGCGATCTCCTCGTAGCCCCAGTTCTCCGCGACCCACTCCTCCTTGACACCGGCGTACGGAGTCACCGGGAAGTACGCCTCCACGTCGGTCTCCTCCATCAGCTGGACCGCCGGGCGACGGGTCTCGAACACGCCGTTCGCGATGTACCTGATGTCGTGCTCCCGGATGGTCTCCTGGGCCCGTCGCATGTCCTCCGGAGCCACGTCACCGCTCGCGGCCAGGTTCGTCACCAGCGGTCGCATCTCGACGCCGTACCGGACCCCGATGTACTGGAAGGCGTTGTGGGCGGCCAGCTGGACGACCTGCCGGTCGGCTGCGTCGAAGATGGCCTGGTAGTCCGCGTCGATCCGGGCGAGTCGCTCGCTCTTGTAGGTGCGGGCGTTCTCTCGCAGCGTGTCCTCCTCGTCGGGCGCGAGCTCGACGAGCCCCTCGGTGATGTTGTCAACCGACTTCCGGGCGCGGTGGGGGTCGAGCCAGAAGTGTGGGTCCTTCCCCTTCTGTTCGCCCACACCTTCCTCGTCGGGGTCGAGGCTGGCAGCGAGGTCGACCAGCTCCACGCCCTCGCGGACATTGATGAGCTGCGTGTCCACGTTGTCGTCCTCGAGCGTCTGGATGGCACGGTCGGCCCACGGCTGGAACCCCGGCCCGACGTGGATGAACGCGTCGGCCTCGATGATGTCCCGCGTCACCTGTGCGTTGGGCTGCCAGCCGTGTCCGTGCATCCCGACCGGAACGAGGTTCTCGATCCGGATGGCCGTCCCGTCCGCTATCTTCCGGGCGAAGTCGTAGAAGCTGAAGAAGGAGGCCGCGGCCGTCAGTCCATCGTCGGAACTGGCGTTCGTTCCACCGAGACAGCCCGCGATTCCGCTCAGCAGTGCTCCACCGCCGACTGCGAGTGCCTGCCGGCGAGAGAGACGAGAGGAGGAAATCCCGTTCGTATCGTTCATACTCGGTCGACGCTAGTCTCTCAAAACATATAACTATTATCTTCTAACTCTGAAATTAGACGTATCTAAACCATATTACGTAGTGGTGACCGAGACGGTCACGAGCTGACTATCCTTTCGCGTGACTACCCCCACGCCATCAGTGCTCCTCCTCCCTGTATTACTAACGTCTAAACTCGTTTTTCGGCGTATCCATCCCTCCACTCGAGTCGGGGTAGAAGCTCTCATACCAGATTCCGCCGACTATCCCGTCGACTCCTGCCACCCGCCAGCGTCGATCACGGCGAACAGCTTCCCCCAGTTCTCGTCGTCCCGCGCCTGTGGAAGCTGGTCCCGGAGATGCTGGAAGTCGGACGCCGGCACCTGCGACGCAACCAGATCCACGATGACCTGCGCGTGGTACGCCGCCTCCTGACGCTCAGTCCCCTCTATCTCGGCGACCCGGTCGACGAACTCGGACCAGTCGAACCGCTGACCGTGTTCCACCACCGCGCCGGTCGGGTACCACTTGACCTCCAGCGGGAGCGACGCCGCGAGGTCCGCCGCGTTGCCCGCGGGGATGCGCTGACCCAGCGTCGTGAGCGTCGCCCTGATGGCACGGACCGTCTCGCCGGTTCCCGGCAGTTCGAGGCGGTGCTGTACCTCACCCGTGAACTCGTCGAAGTTCATCTCCCGTACCGGTTGGACCGCGGCCCGCAATAGAACACAGTGACTACCCGGGACAACTATTGCCTAAGCACAGCTTACCGACCACCGAGCGTCGCGGAATCCGTGTCGACCCTGGTGGGAGCGTCGTCAGGACAGCACCCCGAGTTCGAACACTGCGAGGTACACCTGGCCGAGCCCCGCGAGGACCATCACCACGCCCGCGACCAGCTGGACGTGCCGGGAGTACGCGCCCAGCTCCCGCCACGCGTCGACACCCACTCCCGCGAGGAGCGTCACGCCGACTAGCGGGAGCGCGACGGCGAGTGCGTACACCGCCAGCACGACCGCGGCACCCCCCGTCGGCAGCGATAGGGCCTGGGTCAGCACCCCGACGAACAGCGGGACCACACAGCCCGCGGCGGCGACGGCGTACACCGCGCCGAACACGCCGAACCCGAGCACGGAGGTCGGGCGCTTCGGGAGCGAGAGCCGGAGCTCCGGGCCGCGACCCGTCAGCGTGAGGAGCCCGAACACGACCATCCCCCCACCGACGACAGGCTCCAGCAACGGGAGCGACCGTCTGACCGGGCCGCCGACTGCGAGCACCAGCCCGGCGACGGCCGACAGTGCGGCCAGCGCACCGACGGCAGCGGCCACCGCCACGGGGACCATCGACGTCTCCGAGTCGCTCTCGCTCAGGTAGTAGCCCACGTAGCCGGGCAGCAGCGGGAACGCACACGGGGCGAAGAAGGTCGCGACACCGGCGCTCGCGGCGAACGCGACGACCGCGGCGAGGTCGAGTTCAGTCATCCCCGACGAGCGGGTCGAGCCGGCTCCGGAGCGTCGCTGCGCTCGCGAGCCCGCCGTGTTCGTACACGGGTTCGCCGTCCGCGTCGACGATGACGATGAACGGGAGTCCGCTCGCCCCGAACGCGGTCAGCAGCTCGCTCCCGGGGTCGACGCCGACGGTCCAGTCGCCGCCGTTCCGGTTCCACCAGTCGGCGATGTCCTCTCTGGTCAGGGTCTCGCCGGGCCGCTCGTTGGTGACCGAGACGAACGAGACGGAGTCGTACGCCGGTTCGAGTTCGTTCAACTCGGCGAGCTGGTCGTCACAGGGTGCACACCACGTCGCGAAGAGGTCAACGACGGTCACCGTTCCGGGGGTCGGTACCGTGGCCGACCCGGCGGCCGACCCGTTCGCGTCGAGCGTCTCGACCGTCAGCGGGAGTCGGTCGCTGCTCGACGACCCGAGCCCGTTCCGTGCGACCCACAGGCTCCCACCGGTCAGGCCCACCCCCGCCAGCGCGGTCAGGACCCGCCGTCTGTTCACGCCGTCCTCACCCGTTCGAGGTCCGAGAGGATGGTGTCGACGTCAGGGGACTGGTCGCGGTAGGCCCGCTCGACGTAGCCGTCGGCGTTCACGAGCAACGTGAGCGACGTGTGCGTGAACATGTACATCTCCATGTCCTCCGGCTCGGTCCGCCGGAACGCGACCCCGAACTCGTCCTCGACGACGGCCTTCGCACGCTCCGTCGACGACGGCCGCAGGAAGTGCCAGTTCGCCGCGTCCGCGGCGACGTTCCGCTCCTCGGCGTAGCTCCGCAGCCGGGTTTCCGTGTCCCGTTCCGGGTCGAACGTCACCGGCAGGAGCGCCACCTCGTCAGCGTAGCCGTTGTTGTGGGCGTGGGTCTGGACGTTCCGCAACGTCGAGATGAGGACCGGACAGACGGTCTGGCAGTGGCTGTAGAAGAACGTCAGGAGCTGTGGTCGCTCGATGGATGCGAGCTTGACGTCCCGGGTCTCGAGCGGAGCCGGGAGCGTGACGTCCGGGAGCCGCTGGCCCCAGGCCGGGTAAGCCACGTCCTCGCTCTCGAACGGGTTCCCGGGGTCTCCGAGCACGACGTTCGGGTTCGAATCCTCGCTCAGAACCCCGAGGCAGCCCGAGAGGGCGCTGCCACCGGCGACGGTCCCCACGGTCGCGAGCACGTTCCGCCGTTTCATGCCCGACACTTGCCCCGACGAGAACAAGTGTAATCTGGTTCGTCGGTCGAATCTCGTCGTCACACGACGGCACACCGCGACGTCGGCCACTCCCGCGGCAGCCAGTAACCCGTGTCTGAAAACGAGTATGTAGTTTTATGCCGAGTCATCCGGTGGTCTGTAGCAGTAATCGCCATGCAGGTCACCGTCACCGACATCGAAGCGGCCCGCGAGCGGCTCGACGACGACTCCGTCGTCCGCGAGACACCCATCGAGACGAACCGCTCGCTCGCCGCCGAGGCCGACGCCGCGGTCCGCCTGAAGATGGAGCACCTCCAGCGCACCGGCTCGTTCAAGACACGCGGTGCGTACAACAAGCTCACGCAGGTCGTCGCCTCGGGGAGCGACGCGACCCGTGCACTCGCCGCCAGCGCGGGGAACCACGCACAGGGCGTCGCCCTCGCCGCGACGAAGGTCGGCCTCGACGCGACCATCGTGATGCCGAAGGGCGCTCCGCAGGCGAAGATCGACGCGACGGAGAGCTACGGTGCCGAGGTCGTCCTCCACGGCGAGGACTTCCAGGCGGCGATGCGGCACGCGAAGACGTTGAACGACGACGACAGCGTCTTCGTCCACGCCTACGACGACCCCGACATCGTCGCCGGACAGGGGACCCTCGGGCTGGAGATCGTCGAACAGGTGCCCGACGTGGACACCGTCGTCGTTCCCATCGGCGGCGGCGGGCTCATCGGCGGTATCGCGACCGCCGTCAAGGCACGGTCGCCCGAGACTCGCGTCGTCGGCGTACAGGCCGAGTCCGCTGCGACCGTCCCCGAGAGCCTCGATAAGGGCTTCCCGGTGACCATCGACTCCATGCAGACCATCGCCGACGGCATCGCGACCGGCGGTATCTCCCAGCTGACCTACGAGCTCATCTCGGCGCACGTCGACGAGGTCGTCACCGTCACCGATACCCAGATCGCGGAGAGCGTGCTGTTCATGCTCGAACGGACGAAGCAGATGGTCGAGGGGGCCGGGGCGACGTCGGTCGCGGCCGTCCGGAGCGACGCGCTCGACGTGAGCGACGAGGTGGTCGTCCCCCTGCTCTGTGGCGGGAACCTCAGCATGACCGACCTCCAGACCGTGCTGACCCACGGGCTCACCCATCGCAACCAGCTCGTCCACCTCCAGGTACACATCGTCGACCGCCCCGGGGAGATGAGCCGCGTCTCCGCCCTCATCGCCGACTGCGGGGCGAACATCCACGACGTGACCCACGAGCGCTCCGCGAAGGAGCTCGACGTCGGCGACGCCTACCTCCAGTTCCACGTCCAGACCAGCGGGACCGGCCAGACCGAACGCATCCTCGCGTCGCTGCGCGACGCCGGATACGAAGTCGACCTCCTGAACTGACCGGGGCGAGTCCCGGACCCCTCAACGACCGCCGGTGGCCCCGAGGACATCCTCGAGTTCGAACAGGGAGACGTCCGTTCGCTCCCGTGCCGTCGCCCGCAGGTCGTCGGTGAACCCCGAACGACTGAATAGTGCGTACCGCGTCGTCGCGTCGGCCGGCTCCTCGGACCAGCGGACCTCCGTCGTGGTCCGCTCGAGGTCGGCAAGTACCCCCTCGCCCACCGGCGACTCGGTGAACTTGCACTCGCCCGCGACCAGGCCCGCGTCGCTCAACCCCAGCACGTCGAGTTCGTGCTCCTTGTACCACCACTGGCCGACGGCCCGGTACTGGCCGTCGAGCAGCTGCGGCAGCGTCTGCTGACACAGGCGTTCGAACAGTGGGCTCACGTAGTCCGCGAGCGCCGGCGCGACCAGTTCCTCGAAGGCATCTTCCCCAAGCAGGCGTAGCCTGTCCTGCTGACCGTAGACGAACCGGAACCAGAACCGGAACAGCGGGGCGGCGATCCGGTACCGGCCGCGCTTCGACGACGTCGGTGATTCAGTGACCGGGATGTGCCGTTCGACCAGTCTGAGTCTGCGGAGCTTCTGGAGGTACGTGCTCAACGACGCTGACTCGATGCCCGCCATCCCGGCGATCTCGTTCGGCGTCCGGCGGCCGTGTGCCAGCGCCCGGAGGATGCTGAAGTACGTGTTCGGCTGGCGCAGCTCCGTCCGCAGCAGGAACTCCGGCTCGGAGTAGAGCAATCCCTGCTCCGAGAGGATGTTCTCCCGGACGTTCTCGGCGAGCCGCTGCTCCGGGTCGATGGTCCGCAGGTAGTACGGTGTCCCGCCGAAGATGGCCCACGTCTCGACGGCGGTCTCGGCGTCGTACCCGGGGAAGAACTCGCGGGCGTCGCCGACCGAGAGCGGCCCGAGGTCTATCGTCGCGGTTCGCCGACCGTAGAGGGGACTGCCCCCCGAGAGGACCTTCTCCTCCATCACGCTGATGGACGAACCGATGAGGACCAGCGTCATCCCTGTCTCCTCCAGCTGCGTGTCCCAGACGCGCTGGAGCCGCGATGGCAGCGACTCGTCGGCGTCGATCAGGAACGGGAACTCGTCGATGACGACGACGGCCTCCTCCCGGCCGAGTGCCTCGAGTAGTGCCTCCCAGTCCCGCCTGACGTTCCCGACCGACGGTACCGCTTCCGTCGCCGCCTCGACGAAGTACTCGAGCTGGTTCTCCGCGGTGGACTCCGTCGCCTGGTAGTACACCGCGTCGTTCCGGTCGAGGATCGACTGCCGCACCAGCTCGCTCTTCCCGAGCCGTCGACGGCCGTACAGGACGACGAACTCGGCCTCGTCGGACTCGTAGGCGGCCCTGAGCCGTGCTACCTCCTTCTTCCGGTCGACGAACGACGCCATACGACACGTGCGTCAACCCGACACTTGGAAGCTTCGATTATGGAAATGTAGATTTCTGAAATCGTGATTTCTATAATCGAGGTCGGTGGAATCGAGTCCAGTCCACCAGGGGTCGACTCCCCCAGAGCACAGCGTTCCGGACGCCCACACCGGCATCGGTCGCACAGACGAGGTCGCAGACGACGGAGGCGGCCGACCGATCAATCCGGTGTCCACAGCCATCGATCACCGCAACAGACGGCCACAGGACCCGTCAGTACCACCGCCGTGCGAGGGGCGCGGTCGCCAGTAGTGCCAGCACCGCCGCAAGTACGCCGAAGCCTGGCACGTCCCCGTCGGTGGCCGGCTCGGTCGGCGACGACGCAGGAGCACTGGTCGCCTCTCCCTCAGTGGGACGCGTCGTCTGGGCAGGTACACCTGTGGTTCCCGTCGTCTGGGTGGGTCCATCGGTGACTTCAGTGGTCTGGGACGGGTCGGCTGTGGTTCTCGTCGTCGTGGTCCCTGCGGATTCGACGGTGACCGATCCGACCGACTGGTTGTCGATAGCGAATGCGTACTCACCGGGCTCGGCGAACCTGTGACTCAGTGAGATAGTCCGGTTCCCCTCGGCAGGGAGGCTGACCGTCTCGTTCCCCACGTGTACACCGTCGACGTAGAGCGCGACGGTGTAGTTCGCGGCCTGGGTTGCGTCGGTAGCGAGGGTAACGTTCACGTTGACGGTTACCTCCACCTCTAGGGTATCACCCTGGCTGAGTCCGAACAGCGTCCGGCTGAAGTTCCGACAGACGCGTTGGCCGGATATGGCGGTGGTCGTGTCGACCTCGACGCCGTCTTTCGAGGTGGGTTCCAACAGAGCCGTGTCGTCGCCCTCGGCCCACTTGCTGACGCCGGACACGGTGAGTTCGCCGGCCCCGTTGATCGTCAGGCCAGACCCCGTGACGTCCGTCAGTGCGGTGTCGCCGGTGGCACCACCGTTGAGCTCCTCCGTGTAGAGTTCGTTCAACGGGTCACTGCTGGTCCCGGCCTGTTCCGACGGATCGCCGGCCGCTGTACCCGCACCGTGACCGATGAGGGCGAGGACACCTCCTGCTTTGAGTACCGTTCTGTGGTCGTGGAAAGGGGATCCTCCTGGAGAGCTCTATGGCGTCGTTCGCCGGCAGGCCACTTTCGAAACGATATCGTCGATAACGGTTTATCGTAGGCTACTCGTCGAACGTCATCCCGTAGCCCCACTCCTCCAGCTCGCCCTCGACCTCGTCGAGATGCTCGAGACCGACCATCACGAGCGCCTCTCGGAGGTCCGTGAGCGATACGTCGGCGTCGAAGCGCTCCTCCAGCTCCCGGAGTGCGTCTCGCTCGGCGCTCTTCGTCTCGGGCTTGAGGAACAGCGGGACACGGTCACGCCCGTCCTGGACGCCGTCGCGCCGGAACTTGTACGGGATGGACATCGAGCGGCGACCGCCGCTCCGACTACTGCCCGAGGAGGAGTGGTCGGCGCTTTCGGTGCTGCTCGATTCGCCTGACGCTGCCCCCGTCGTCGTGCCTGTGCTCGAACTTCCGGACGGCCCAGTGTCTTCCGGCGTTTCCTCCGCGAACGGGTCCTCTCCGGCACCCTCTTTCATCCCCGTCATGGGGCGAGCACCTCGTGTTCGAGATCGCCAGGTTCGGGCGGGTTCGGGGCCTGCAGTCCGACCTCGCGTTCCAGATGGCGGGCGATGCGGTCGAACTGGGCCAGCGTCTCCACCTCGTAGTCACGCTGTCGGTCGCGGTGCTCGCGCACGTACCGGTACGCCGAGCACTGCTGCATCCAGCAGCCCTCCATCATCGACGCTCGCTCGCCGATGATCTCCGGAATCGGGTACTGGATCTCGTCGAGGATGGTCCGCTGGTCGCGCGTGTCCTTGAACCCGATGGGGATGGCACCGAGCACACCGACGTCGACCTCCAGTTGCTCCTCCAGCCCCGCCACGAGGGATTCGAGACCTTCGACTGCGGCACGGCCCTTCGCGCTCGGCTCCACGGGGATCACGAGCGAGCGCGTGGCGTGGATGGCGTTGTAGAGGTGCGGGCCCTCCGTCGCCGGCGGGTCACAGATGAGGACATCGTACTTCTCGGGGACGCCGGCCTCGCGCAGCACCCGGAGGAGCTGGGCGTGCATCCCGAAGGCCTCGCCCATCGCCTCGGCCTGGTCCTTCTCGCGCTGGAGGTACTCCGCGAGGTCCGAGAGCATGTTGTGCTCGGGGACGATGTCGACGCCCTCGACGGTTCTGACGAGGTCGTCGAACTCACCTTTCGGTCGTCGGATCATGTGCCGGACGACGTTGTCGACCGGTTCCGTCCGCTGGTCGTCGACGCCGAACAGCCGGGAGAGGTCGCCGTCCTGTGGGTCGAGCGGGACGACGAGTGGCTTTAGCCCGGCGCGAGCGTGCGCCACTGCCAGGTTGGCGGCGGTCGTCGTCTTGCCGACCCCGCCGGCCTCGCTGTACGTCGAGTACGCTAACATGCTCGGTTCATCACACCCATTCATCTTGAATGTTCGTCAGACGCATTCGTGACTTCCGGTGGTGAACGTGACAAGTGAACACGAACGTTGAACACACCTAACGAGCACATGTACTGAATTCGCCTCTTGAACTCAACAACTTTCAGCAATCAACGAACACAACTTTTCTCAACAACTACGTACTGCAACACCTTCCAGTAATAAAGTACACCAACGGCCTACAGTAAGGCGCTACATTCATCGTCTGTATTCAGTGTTCCACTCTCATCTTATATGCTACTCAATTCACCAATGAATTGCAGCAATGAACACAATGATGGAACTACATAGATGAATGTATCTTATGAACACAACTAGTGAATATGGTCGATGAACACAGAAGATGAATGTCGGTACGGGAGTCGATTCTGGTGGTGTTTCATGGAGGCTACCGACCGACTGAACATCACGACAGCACGCCCCTCGAGTCACGAACGAACGCCGAGAACGAACGGGAATCACGGCCGAGCAGATGACGCACGATTCTAGACGCCCGAACATCGAACCCCAGACGCGCGGTCGGGTCGAGAGCAGACCTGACGGGCACCGGGCGGAGATCACGACCGGAACGTACCCGACGCCAACAGAACCGGGAAAGGGACAGCCAAACGTACCGGACGGGGTGATCCAGCTCAGGGACGAACCCCGGCGACCCCGTGGTACCCGAGCGAATCGGACCCGGGAGGTCGTACGTGGCCCGTGCGAACTGTCGTGGGTGCGACCGCCGCGACAGCGGCCACGTCGCGTGCATCGACGAAACTCGTTCCACCATCACCAGCGGGGATGAACAGTACGCCCGCGCGAACCTCGGCCAGGTGCTCGGCGACGAGGTTCTGTACGAACGGTGCTCGGAGGACCGTGGTCTCGACACCGCTCCTGCTGAGCCAGGACTCGATCATCGCGTGCGGGACCACCGGGTTGCGCTCCATCCGATGTCCGAGCGGAAGACCATGTGGCCGATGCCGGCACCGACCGCGGCGGCGAGAGCGGGGACCCTCTCCCGCTCGACCCGCGAAATCGCGGGCGGCCCGACCAGGAACGAGGAATCCGCGGCGGCGAACGCGTCTCGACACGTCTTGGGGTCGGTGAAGTCGAACGGGATGCCTCGTCTGCAGGCCCATCGTGTCCATCCGGGTCACGGGCGGTCGGGCCCTCGTACGCCGCGAGCTCCGCACGGAGTGACTACCGACCGTGCCGGTCGCCTCGGTGACGAGGACCCGGTCCGGACACGAGTCACCGCTCGATTGCGAGGCGCTCCCGACCGACCAGCCTTGGGGAGTTCGCAGATGTATAAACCAATATTCACGATATCTAGAACGAAGGGTGCCACTCACAGATTCTGCGTTTATACTCCTACAAACCACCAATCTTCCAACATTTATCCTGCGGACGGGAATCAATAGGTGCTCGCGTCAACTTCAACACAGGCACGGAGTAGATAGTTCCTCGTACATCAACCGTGGCAGATGTGCACAATCGGCTACACTTCAGACTGGTCTCTGAACCGCAAAGTGATCAACCTGGCTGAGAAACTACATCCCGAGTGGAAAAAGAACGCGTGTGCGTCCCAAGGAGATGCTCAGGCCATTCGTGTGAGCACGCGCTCCCGAACCACGAGCAGACACGGAAGTACCGTCACGCACGCGATGAAAGCGTAGACGATACTCAAGCCTGTGACGATGCCAAAGCGTTGGAGCGGGGGTGATAGCGCCAGTGCGAGCACCCCAAAGCCCGCCGCAGTCGTCACCGCACTTCCGAGTAACGCACCACCAGTTCCCTCAAGTGCTGTCCCCAGCGTTTCGGCGAGCGAATCGTAGCGAGCGCGTTCATCGACGAACCGCTCACTGACGTGAATGCTGTAATCCACGCCGAGACCAATGGCTAAACTCGTGATCACGACGGTCTCGCTGTTGAATGGGATATCGAGCACGGACATGGTGCCGAGCAACCACGCGAGCGCGATTAGGACGGGTGCGAGCGTCACGATACCCAGCCCCGGTGCATGGTACCGCCACCAGTACATACTGATAAGAAGGGCAAGGATGACCCCTAAGGTGATAGCGAATCCTTCGACGAGCGTTTCGAACAGAGCACTCTGGACGACAGCAGTGATGACCGGACCACCCGTTGCAGTAGCTCGTACTGGGGCGTCCTGTTCAATGGTCGAGGAGATGTCTCGTACGTCCCTTGCGACCGACTGAGCCGAGGCGTCCCCCTGCACGCCGACAGTTAGCCGGGCAGATTCGTATGACCCGTTCTCGGCACGATAGAGAACCGACGATGCTTGTTCGGGAGCAACATTGAACATCAGGTCATAGACTGCCGCGACGTCTCTGTCTGGGAGGCCATCACCATCCGTGTCACGGGCTGCGATTGCATCCGCAACCGTTTGATTCTCCGAAGCGACAGCTCGAAGGACAGATGTTGGACTTTCGATAGCTGGTCTTCCATCGGAACCGATGACGACTGTCCCGCTGCTCTTAGTATTGCGGACCACATCGTCGGTCGCGGTAAGGAGTGCTGGCGCGGTCACGTTCCCATGTATCAATATTTGACCTTCTGATCCCTCTCCACGTTGGCGGAAATTGTCGCTGAGGTATGCAAGATTCTCACTCACCTCGTATTCACCGGGTGCGAACGGTTCCGGGAGAGAATCCATCCACGACGGCGCATCCTGCGGGATGAAATCGGCTTGGTTGAACTCGGTGTCGATACTGGTCGCGCCGTACGCCCCTGCGGAGGCGAGGAGTAACGATAGAACGATGACGACGAGGGGGGCTCGCCGAGCAAGCGTAGCGGTACCCGAGAGAACACGGTTCAGCCGCCCCGAACCGACGCCGACGGCGGGGGTATGCCGGTCGCGGCCACGGCGGTCGAAAAACTGTTCGAGTTCAAGTTTGACGGCTGGTACAAGCGCGGCGAAAACGACGAAGATGGCGACGATTCCCACACCGCTCAGGATGGCGAAATCCTGAATTGAGCCCAGCGGACTGACGTAGTTCGAGAGGAACCCGACAGCCGTCGAGAACGCGGCGGTAGCGAGGGTGAGAACGACCCCAGCGATTCCGAGACGCATCGCTGTCGTGGGATCTCGTCGATCGACGTTCTCATCGTCGGTGTCGAGCGCTCCCTCTCGGGCTTCGCGGTAGCGCATGACGACATGGAGCGAGTAATCGATACTCAGGCCGATAAGCAAGAACGGAACGGCGATCAGGGTCGAATTCGACGGAATCCCGAGCCACCCCTGTATGCCAGCGTACCACACCAGCACGACGGCCACGCCGAATATGCTCACGAGAACGTCGATGAGGTCCCGGTAGGCAATCGTGAGGACGGTGAGCAAGAGAACGATTGCGACGGGCGTGATGATGATGAACGTGTCGCCGATGGCCTGGGAGGATTCCGCTTCGATGAGACCCTGCCCGAACACGAACGCGTCGTCGAAGCGCTTCTCGACGAGAGAGCTGATGACCAGCTGGGCATCGTTCACCGATTCGGTGGTTGTAGTCGAACTGCTCGGACTCTGTTGAAAGACGAGAGTCGTTCTCGCGTCTGCACTCGTCGTCCCTGGTTCGTAATCCGTCGGTAGAAATTGAGTTGGCTCGTTGCCGGGAACAGACGTGTCTGGGTCGAGGATTCGGCTGAGATACGTTTCCACTTCCTCGTCGGTGCTGGATTCAAGTGCTGTGATCTGCTGGTCAAGTGTCGGTGCTGACGACTGACCCTGTCTTGCCATCGACGTATTGTTTCCAGAATCATCGCCGGTAGCTGACGAACCGCTGCTCTGTTGGTGTGAGTACGCAACGTTTGCAACGATATTCTCAATGCCGACCATCCCCGTTCCGTCACGAAGTGTCGCATTGACCGATTCGTTTTCTCGGAGCTCCTGCTGAAGACGTAGACTTTTAAGTAATGATTCGCGGGTGAGAACGTTACCTCCTTCGTCCCTGATCACGACCTGTGCAACAACTGCATCGTCCGTCTCGTACGTCGCTTCGATACGGTCAAGCGCCGCCTGTTCCGGAGAATTGATTCCGGCTTGGCCAATCTGGCCTTCCGCAGTGGTGCCTACAATCGCGCCAGCACCAATGACGGCACTGATGACGAGCAACAGTACAATAACCAACCTGCTCCGCGATGCGACGAAATCTGCGTACTCAGAAGTAAGGCTTCGCTTCATCGATTACTGACACCCCCAGCTATACCAGAAAATACGATGTCTAATCGAGTTCGTTCTGTATCGGACGTGTCCATATGCGTATTCCAATAGGGATTGATAAGGAGCGATGGAAGCGTCCCAAGATGTGGGAGAACCAGTCGTAGCTTCGAACGTCCCTGCTGGAGTAGCGACCGTCGGCAACGACAGATCGGATTCTACGTTTGCTTGAGCCCGTAGATCATCACGACGAATCCAATGCTGATGATCACACTCTCAAGAGTCATCCCGGTGATAGTGGACGCTCCACCGATGTGATGGAAGACTCCGACGAGAAACGTTCCAAGTGTGATGACTGCTAATCCTATCGCAAAGAACTGGAGGCCCGCGATTCGCGTGCGATTGTATGCTCTGTACGCCATCAGAGACACAATTCCCCCGAGAATGAGAGCAGTGATCTTCACGACGCCGAGTAACACGATAGAGAGGTTCATTTTGAATCCTCCTTCATTGCAGACCAGAACGTTGCCATGCGGTCTTCTGGGTCTTCTTTGGGTCGGGATACCTCTATCGTGAACTCGTCATCGGTGACGCTAATTGAGATATCAGTAAAATCGCGTTCGTAGAGAGTCACGTTGGGTCCGTCACGTCGAACCTCGGTGTATTCACGGACGAGCATCGATTCACGGAGCAAGTCGAGCTTCCGATACACCGTCGAGCTTGAGAGACCGCACTCCTCACAGAGTTCGCTGGCAGATTTCGGTTCAGCCAGTAGCGTGAGTATGGTTCGACATTTATCGTCGTCGAGGGATTTTAATACCGTCGGGAGGCCGGGATCGCCGAGTTCCTCGGACGACCATCGATCCATTTCAGTAGATGAATTGCGGAATGAATTCTTCGACGGGATTAGTGATAGCCGATTCGGATTAACGTTTTGTTCGGTCATCTCAGGTGCTATATATTGTAGAGGTGCTGTGGCATTTCATAAACAGCGTATTTTGTAGTGTTTAATTGATTCGGCGCGATGGGTTTAGAGTCCCCGATTATTCCCAAGTTGCTGGAATAGCACGCTGTGGTGCGTTAATGCTGTTTTTGGTCGTTTATAGGTACTACTCCCAGACTCTGGGACACCTCCTTTGGTGTATATGGCCAGCCTCGAATAATCGACTGATGACACACGAAGCTAATAAACGAATCAACCTGCGAGACGCGGGGAGTGAAGAATCCAGGACAAAACGCCGATCGAGCAACCCTAATTCGATTGTCACACAATTGATCGCGGAGGTGCGACAATGACAACTATGCTTGATGTGGTAATGACTATCCACACGGTCTTCGCCGCATTATGGACGGGCGGGACACTCGTGGTTGCAGGGGCCGTCATCCCGGCAGCACGCAACGATTTGCTGAGTACAGAAGGGGTGACGCTTATCGCAAGAAGATTCTGGTATCTTACGGTGGCCTCAGTCCTGCTACTGTTGTTCAGCGGCGGCCATCTCGCAGGGACGCTCTATACTGCCGAATCGCTCCAGGCGACGAGCCGAGGAAACCTCGTCCTGACGATGGTCGGCCTGTGGCTTGTCCTCGCAACCGTGCTGTTCTTCGGGTTCCGTCGACTGACTGGCAGCCAATCGGAGACGTCAGCGGTCGCAGATGCAACACGAGCGCGACCGTGGTTCCTTGGTGCGAGCGGTGTCTCGATAGCGCTGCTCGTCGTTGCCGGGCTTCTGTGAGACGAGTCGATAGGAGTTATCAGAGCCGTTGATTAGGACTCTACTTTAGTAGGGTGTCAAAAGACGAATGACTGTTGCGGAGGGCATCGTTGTTCACGCAGAGACGCTCTGTGAGCGTGAAGACCACCTCTGGGACGTCATCAAAAGGCTCTCGATTCCCGTTAGCGAACTTGAGGACGCACGCGACCAGAACCGCGTCACCTACGGAACCGACGAGATGTTTCGTGCGCTGCTGTTCATGGGGGTCCGCGGCATCTCCCAGAACAAACTCGCGGCTAGATTAGGACAGAGTCCGGCCTTGACAAAGAGTTTCCAATTCGACATTACTGATCTCTCCAACACACCCACCCAACAAGACCTCTCGTACACGCACGGGAAGTTCAGCGAGGACACGCAAGAGGTTCTCAACAGGACGGTTGCGGGCGTGCGACAGGCTGCACTCGACCACGGCGTGATTACAGAGGGACTGGTTCCGACCGGTCCAACTGAACTCGAGGAGGAGAACTCGAAGAGCGAGAACGAGTACAAGAAGGAGTAAGCCCAGAAGACGCTGACGCTCGCTCGAAAGCACGTCCTTCCCGAGTTCGACACACACCGAGCGGCCCACAAGACCTACTCCGACGAAGTGATACTCGACATGTTCGCACGAATCTGTGCAAACAAGGGGAGTGCTCATTCTGAATCGGAGTACGGCTGGCTCACAGACGACCTCATCTGCGACGACTCGACGTTCCTGCGTGCGATTAAGAAGATAGCGACACCCGACGATTCGGACAGCCAACTCACCTTCGAGGATGACGATTCGATGCTGGAAATCGACCGGATTAGAGACTCTATCATGACGGCGTTCGACGCCGCGACGGACAACATCATCAACTCGATTCGCGGAGAGAACCCTTTCAGCGCTCGTGAGACGATTGCAGCTATCGACATCACACACGAGCAGTTCCACGTCTGGCCGTGGGAAGACAAGGAAGCAGGCGTCGCCAAGCCAGATTATCCGAAGATGGTGAGCGGGTACAAGAAAGACGGCGAGTACAAGCGAGGGTACAAGTACGCGACCATCACCCTGGTCGGAGACCATGCACCGATTGTCCTCGGTATCGAGCCGGTCAAAGAGGATTCCGAGTGGGAGCCTGACGGTTCCCCGTCGTACTCGAAAGCCGACCTGGTGAGCCGACTACTGGACAGTGCCGAGCGGTTCGTCGATTTGGACACGGTGGTGTTCGACCGAGGATTCTACGTGAATCAGGTGTACGCAGACGTTCATGACCGGGACCTGACGTACCTCTCGCCAGTTCCGACGTACGAGGATGACTTGGCGGCGATTCAGGAGATTCAGGAGCATCCGACGGCGGATGCAGCTGTCAAACACGATGTGCCGCTGGGAATCGACGGCGAGGTTCATCACGAGGCGGAGTTTCTCTACGCGCAGAGCACACGCGATGATGCTGACGGGAAGTACGCGGTGTTCGTGACGAACGAGGACCGCGTTGAGCCGGAGGAGATTGCGAGCGTGGTGAACGGGTACAGTCGGCGGTGGGACATCGAAAACCAGTACAAGTCAATCAAGGACTTTCTGCCGAAGACATCGTCGACGGACTATCGGCTTCGGCTATGCAACTTCGCGTTGTCGACGTTGATCTATAACCTGTGGCGGCTCACAGACTATCTGATCAAGGTCGCACTCGATAAACCGATCCGGTCACCGCCAGTGATCACGGCAAAGACGTTCGTACGGGCGTTAGGTGACTTCCTACGGAAGTTCGGGTAACGCTTTTCTCACGCCGGGTTCTCCGATTCGGTAGCGGCTGCGCTGTTCATTTTCGCGTATTTCGCGGTATCTGTCAGTAGTTCGAGCGATGGTCACTCGGTAAGTCGATTCTGTTCTGTGTTCGGGCGATTGTGGACTCACCAACTCCCAGAATTCCCAGTTTCATTTGTAGCCTTAAAAGGACGCGAAGAATGTGGCCACGTCTGCACGGACGACCCTCTCGAAGCTATCGTCGCGATCCCTGGTCCGAAAGCTGTTGCCCTATCCCCATCGTTCAGTCGTTCGGCACGGAGCACCGCCCTCTGGAGCCCCGTCCCGTCGAACCGGCTACTGATAGAGAGCTCCTGTTACCGACGCCACCTCCGACCATCACTCCAGGTCGCTCGCGTTCGATGGCGAGACTCGCGGATGAGCGGTTGGAGTCCACGACCGACTGACCGTGCTCCGGTGCCTGCTCGACGAGTGGGACGCCCGTCCGGTCAGTCGCACCGGACACCGTCGGTTACATACACGCAGTAGACCAGCAGCAAACTTCTCGGTTGGTCGACCGTCGATGGTCTCTTTCCTCGAAGGCGCTGGTACTGAACGAGTAGGTGGGCTCGGGGATTCGGATCTCACTCGTTCGGCCGCATAATCATCGCCGTGGTCCAGCTCACGACCGTTGTCACCAGAAGGATCGCTGTCATCATGAGTAAGCCGTCCAGCTTGGGCCGGGGTTCCGGGACGCCGGGAATCAACCGAAAGTAGTACATCGTGGTTATCACGATGGAGACTAGAAAGACGGCTGTGACCATGGTAGCGTAGGGATGCTTGTAGAAGACGGTTTTCGGTTCCATCGTTCGGTAACGAACCTCACTAGTCCCAGTTTGGTGCAAACGATATGAATCGTTCCCCTCGGAGTAGCCTATCTGTCGACTGAAGGTTTGGACCGACGTATCGGTGTGGAACTAACTGGAGTCGTACCAATTCGGCCGATGAACCTCGTTGATGGGGGACCGCCTTCCCAGCACAGCAGTGGACGTCGAGAGTTGTCCACCACCCTGGTGTAGATGGTGCAGGTGAACACCCGCGGCAGTAGCCGACATCGCTCAGAGTCCCCAGAAATAAGCGATGCCGGCTGTAGTGACGACCGTCAGGATCAACTGTAATGGGGCACCGACGCGTGCGAAATCAGTGAATTTGTACCCGCCTGGTCCGTAGACCATGAGGTTCGTCTGGTAGCCGACGGGGGTCAGTAGCGGTGTGCTGGCGGCGAAGGTCACGGCCATGGCGAACGCGAAGGGGTTCGCGCCGAGTTGACCGGCGACCTCGACCCCGATCGGCAACAGCAACACGACGCTGGCGGAGTTGCTGATCATCTCCGTGATAATCGCCGTCCCAAGGTAGAACAGACCCAGGACCGCAATCACGGGGAGGAGAACGCTGACTGAAACGACGAGGTCGGCGATGAGATCCGCCGTGCCTGAGGCCTCGACTGCGATACCGAGTGGGATGACACCCGCGACCATGAATATCACCTCCCAGTCGATGGCCTCGTACGCCTCTTCGGGTGTGAGGACGCCGGTGAAGAACATCGCCGCGACGCCCGTCAGCGCACTCACCATGAGCCCGAGGATGTCGAGTGCCGCAAGTCCGAGGGCGCCGGCGAGGATCCCCAGCGCGATGGGGATCTTCGACCGGTCGAAGTCCTCCCACCCGTCCCCGCTCGCGATGGCGACGTTCGTATCCCTCGCGATGTGGTCCAACACCTGGTCGCGCGCCTGGACGAGGATGACGTCGCCCGCCTGTAACCGGACCTCACGGAGACGCTGGCGAATCACCTCGTCGCCGCGCCGGATCGCCAGCACTGTCACGTCGTAGTCCCGCTCGAAGTCCGTGACACCGCTGCGTCGACTCGACCACGGGCCGGGCAGTAGCACGACTTCTGTGAGTTCGATCTCCTCGTCGGGGGCCTCCTCGGCTGTCTCGTTGCCGGCTTCCTCCGTGTCTTCGCTCGACTCCTCGTCCCCGGCGAGTGAGTCGCTGGGCTCCGCGTCGGACGGCTCCCAGCCATGACGCCGTGGTGAGAAGCCGGGCGGCAGGGACGCGTCCTCCTCCGTGGCCGCCTCCAGGACCTCCGGTAACAGCCGCAGGTGGTCCTGCTCGATGACCTCCTGGAGGGTTTCCTGGTCGGCCCTGACGGAGAGAACGTCGCCGGTCTCGATCCGCTCCGCTCCGAGTCCGCGGGTGAGCGTCCGGTTGCCACGAACGATCTGGAACACGTCGAGATCGAGGTCCCGCTCGCTCAGTTCCCCGACCCGCGAACCGACGAGCGGCGAGTCCTCCATGACGACGACATCGGTGAGGTAGTCGGTCATGCCGAACGCGTCGGTTGGCGACTCCGCCGGCTTGATCCGTGCCGGCGTGAGGTATCGGCCGACGGTGAGCAGGTACACGATCCCGACGAGCAAGACGATGGCACCCAGTTGCGTGAACTCGAGCAGCGCGAACGGCTGTGCGTCGGGGCCGCCCACCTGGACCCACACCTCGCTCGCCAGGAGGTTCGTTATCGTGCCGACGACGGTGAGCATGCCGCCGAGCATCGAGGCGAACGACAGGGGTATCAGGAGCTTGGACGGTGAGGTTTTCGTCTGCCGAGCGAGGTTCATTATCGCAGGTATCAACACGGCGACGACAGAGACGTTGCTGACGACCCCGCCGGGCGGCCCGGAGAGCGTGACCGTGGCGAGCAACTGCCGGAACTCGTCGTCCCCGGCGAACGCGACCAGTTTCCGAGTGAGGATCTGAATGACTCCGGTCCGTCGGACGCCTTCGCTCAGGACGAACATCGACAGGACGGTGAGTGTCGCGGGGTTCGAGAAGCCCGAGACCCCCTGTTCCGGCGACACGCCGGTCCACTCGCCGAGGAGGACGAGCGCGACCACGAGGCCGACCGCGGTGGCGTCGATCGGTACCGGCTGGGTGAAAAAGAGGACGAAGACCGCGGCGATGAGCGCCAGTACGACGACCACGTCGAGAGACACCGGAAGCTGCACGGGGAGTATCTGTAGCGGCCATCCGGAGCTCCAAGAGGAGGTGGCTACGACAGCACTCATTTATCAGTTCTCCTTGAGAGGTTGCTCGGATGGGGTCATAGAACTAGGGTTCACCACTCCCCCTCCCACTGTCTGGATTCGCCGCTGTCAGCGCATCCACCGAAGACGTGGTTCGAGACGGGGGCCGATTCCAGATCGAGGAGCACCGGCAGAACTTCGAAGACTACCATTCACACGATATCGGGGGAGAATCGAAGGGGCTTGCCCGACGCAACGTTGCGGGACGACGTTCGACGGTACCGTCCGTGGATTCCAGGATGGTTCACACGACGAGAAAAACCAGACCGCTCAGGACGACGACGCCGAGTACGATCGACACGAGCCTTCCCAACCTGCGGTTGCCGAGGATCCACGCTAACCCGGCTTTGACCAGGGTGTTCGCGATAGCCGCGATGACGATCCCGGTCGTGGCGACCTCTGTCGAGACAGCCCCTTCGGCTGCGAGTCGACTCAACGTGATCGCCATCGCGTCGACGTCCGCGAGTCCGGAGAAGAACGCGGTCGCATACACGCCCGACGCTCCGAACCACTCGTTGGCGTACTCGGAGACGAGCAAGACGGCAGCGAAGATTCCCCCGAAGATGAGGGCCGGCCGCAGGCGAAACGGGTTCTTGAGCTCTTCCGGTTCGACCGTCTCGTCTGACGCGGTCCGCCAGTACAACACCCCGGCGGCAACCGCACCGACCACGGTCATCGCTCCCAGCGGCAGTGCGACGCTCGAGAGCAGGTCGGGGTTGACCACCGCGATCTCGATGAGCACACGGGGGAACATCACGATGGAGGCGGTGACGACCGCGAACGCGCAGACGTGGTAGAGTGTCGCGTTCCGGGTCGTCTTCTCAGCCATCGAGACCGTCGTTGCCGTGGACGAGACGAACCCCCCGACGATCCCCGTGAGAGCGATCCCTCGTTCGGGACCGAGCGTTTGTCCGAGCACGTACGCCACGAACCCGAGCCCAGTGACGAAGACGACCATCAACCAGACGAATCTCGGGTTGAGTCCGTAGAGGACGTCGAGCGAACGGTCGGGGAGCGCCGGGAGGACGACGAGGACGACGAGGATGAACTTCGCCGACGCCCGCCGTTCGCTCTCCTCGATCCGGTCGGCGAATTCGTGTATCGGGTCCTTCACGGAGAGCAGTACTGTGACGGCCCCGCCGACGACGATGGCGACGGTTGCCCCGCGGTCGGAATGCATCACCAGCGCACCGAGGATGACTGTGACGAGGGCCGCCACGAGCGTCGTCAGGCCGATATCGCCCTCGTACCAGATCTTCCCGACGTACGCGACGGTGAGCGGTACGACGAGCGTTCCAACGGCGAGCGGGAGTGTGGACGGAAAGAACCCCTGGACGAGCGCCCCATACAGCGCGATCAGTGGAAACGTCCGGCTCCCGGCGAACGACCCGCCCGACTCGCTCTGCTCCCGTTCCAGACCGATGAGTGCCCCCAGGCCGCCCGCGAGCAGGAGATGGAAGATGGTCTCCGCGAGGGGACCCGTGGTAGGATCGACCATTGTGTAGCCTATCCAGCCAGTGGATTGTCAAACAGTAGGGCGGGACGAGCTATTGACGGAGTAGCCTCCTCGTTCCGGTGTTCCGTCCACCGATGACGGTGGACGTTCACCCTCACTGCCAGTATCACGGGCCGAACGGAACCGGTCCAACTTCGGTGGAATCAAGGCTCCTAGCCGTCAACACGCGCTAACATGCCACTCGACTGGCGCGGCATCTCCCACGTCACGAAGGTCGACCCGGCGGAGCAGCTCCCGCGGGACCTCGACATCCTCGGCGGGACGGACCTCGTCATCGTCGGCGGGTCCGACGGCGTGACACGGGAGAACTCCCTCGAGGCGATCGAGCGCATCAAGTCCCGGTTTCCGGACCTGCCAGTGTTCCAGGAACCCTACAGTTCGAATCACGTCTCGACGGAGACCGTCGACTCGGCCGACTACCTCTCGGTACCCGCTGTGTACAACGGCGACCGGGAGAGCTTCGTCACGAAACACGTCGACTTCTTCACGGAGATCGGCACCAGGCCGGCGGAGGTCGTCGGAACGGGACTGCCGGTCGTCGGTGAGTTCATCGCAGCGCGTGGCCGGGAGGCGATTACGGAGATATCGGAGCGGATAGTCGGCGAGGGCTACGTCATCCAGAACCTCGACTCGAAGGCTGCGTCCGTCTCGGGCGTCGAGACGACGTACAGTCCCGACGAGGTCGCCGGGGCCGCACTCGCCACCGAGTCGTTCTACGGGTTCCCCATCTTCTACATCGAGTACTCGGGAACGTACGGCGGAACAGAGGACGTCGCGGCCGCCGCGAAGTACCTCGACGAGACGGTCCTGCTCTACGGCGGCGGCATCACGAGCCAGCGACAGACGCGGGAGGTCCTCGACGCCGGCGCGGACGCGGTCGTCGTCGGTGACTGCTTCCACGACGACCCGGAGCGATACCTCGACACGCTCCCCTGAGGACGGTCAGTCCCAGCGCCTCGACCGCGACGCGGTGACGTCCACTCCCGGGCTGTAGTACCTGACCGGCTCGCTGTCGGGGGAGTCGAAGCCGTTCGCGGCGAACAGCGTGTTCGTCCCCTCCTCGACACTGGCCGGATAGAGCGTCCACGGCTCGTGGTCGACGTTCGAGTAGCGCACCGTCCCGTCGGGTGCCTCGGTGTAGAACCGGTACCGTTCGAGCAGGAACCGTGCGAGCGGGTCGTCGGGGGCTTTGAATGCTTCGCCCGTCGGCCAGTACGTCGCCTCGTACTGTGCGGGCCGGGCTCCGGGGTGGAGCCGTCGGCTCAGGAACCTGACCTTGCCGTCGACGTCATCCAGCGAGATACGGGCGTAGTAGTACGGGAGGTGATGGAAGAGCCGAGCGCCGGTCACGCCCAGAACTCCCTGTGCGTCGAGGTTGAAGAAGTAGACCCCCGGCTCGCCGTCACAGGTGACGTAGGTTCGGAGGTTCAACTCGGGGAGGGCCATCCCCCATCCCTCGGGCACGCCCTTCGGCCGCACGTCGACGTTCGTGAAGGGGACGACCGAGAGCCACGCATCGCCATCGTACGTGTCGACGTCGATAGCGTCAGGGAGGTGTGCGTCCACGACCTCCGGCGCGACGGGGTAGTTGTCGAAGAGGAGGTTCCGCCAGCCCATCGCCAGTGGTAGCATAGCTGCCAGTTGGGACCGTGCGTGGAAAACTCCTCTCCCGAGCCCGCTGCTGAATCGGGGCGGCCAGGACGGTCCGTCCGTGAGGTACCTTTATTGGTCGACCCTCCCGAGGTGAGGCCATGACGACTGGAGGCACACCCCGACGGCGGGCGTTTCTCGCCGGGGTGGCGGGGGGGACGGCCGGTCTCGCGGGCTGCAGCGGCCTCTTCGGTGCCGGGTCGGCAGTGTCGGTGCTCGCGGCGGGGAGCCTGAACGACGCACTGGAGAACGGGCTCCGAGAGCGAGTGGCCCAGCGCGTGACGGTCGAAGCACACGGCTCCGCCCGGGTGGCCAGACTCGTCGCTGAGGGACAGAAGGACCCCGACATCGTCGCCGTCGCGGACGTCGCGCTGTTCGAGTCGACACTCACGCCGCCGTGGTACGCGGAGTTCGCGACGAACTCGGTCGTCCTCGCCTACGACGGGGAGAGCCCCGGTGGCCGCCGCGTCGCCGACGCCGGTACGGACGGCTGGTGGCGGCCGCTGCTCAACGACGACGTCTCCCTCGGGCGGACGGACCCGGACCTGGACCCGCTGGGCTACCGCACGCTGTTCGCGCTCGAACTGGCGACCGACCACTACGATACCGGCACCGACCTCAGGGCCGCGATACCCTCCCCGGACCAGCTCTACCCGGAGACCCAGCTCGTGAGCCAGTTCGAGACCGGCGCGGTCGAGGCGGCCTTCACCTACCGGAGCATGGCGGTCGACCGTGGCTACGAGTTCGTCGACCTGCCCGCAGCTATCGACCTCGGTGACCCCGGGCTGGCCGGACAGTACGCCTCGACGAGCTACGAACTGCCCGGCGGGACGGTCGTGAGCGGTGCCCCCATCAGCTACGCGGCGACACAGCGACACGAGTCTCCGGCCACGACCACGGTGTTCGATGCACTGATCGGCGACGGCTACCTGCCCGAGTTCGGGTTCGCCGTCCCCGAATCGTATCCCCGCTACACGGGACAGCTACCGGATGGCATCGCGAACTGAGTCGGAACGCGGGCCGGACTGGCTCGCCGTCGCGACCGTGCTCGGGGCGCTGTTGCTCTGCTACTACCTCGTCCCGGTGCTCTCGCTGCTCGCGAGCCAGTCACCCGGGACCGTCCTCTCGCGGCTGGACGATCCGGCGGTCGTCGGGGCGACGACGACGTCCGTCGCGACGTCGGCCGTGAGTACAGCTATCGGTGCGACGTTCGGACTCCCGCTCGCGTACTGGCTGGCACGGACCGAGGGCCGGGTCGAGACGCTGTTGACCGCGCTCGTCGTCCTGCCGCTCGTCCTGCCCCCCATCGTCAGTGGGATGGTACTGCTGACGGTCGTGGGCCCGAACACGCTCGTGGGGAGTCTGGCGGCGGCAGGTGGGCTCCCGCTCACGCGCTCGTTCGCGGGCGTGGTGCTCGCCCAGACGTTCGTCGCCTCGCCGTTCATCGTGGTCACGGCGAAGGCGGCGTTCGAAGGGGTCGACGACCAGCTGGAGGCCGCGTCCCGTTCACTCGGCAAGAGCAGGGCGACGACGGTGCGACGAGTGACGCTCCCCTTGGCATGGCCCGGCGTCGTCGCCGGGGTGACGCTGGCGTTCGCCCGGGCCATCGGCGAGTTCGGGGCGACCATCATGCTGGCGTACTACCCACGGACGATGCCGGTCCAGATCTGGGTCTCGTTCAGCACCGCGGGCCTGTCCGAGGCGTTCCCGGTCGCCGTCGTCCTCCTCGCCGTCGCGGTCGTCAGCCTCGTCGTCCTGAACCTCCTCGGCACCAACCCACTCGACTGACCATGCTCGAACTCGACTCCCTCGAAACGAGGTACGGCGACTTCACGTTCGGCCCCGTGGACCTGACGGTCGACGAGGAGGTGCTCGCGGTACTCGGGCCATCCGGCAGTGGCAAGACGACGCTCCTGTCCACGGTTGCAGGCATCGTCGATGCCTCCGGCGGCTCGGTCGGTCTCGACGGTCGCGACCTGACCGGGAGGCCACCGGAGGCCCGCGGTACCGGTGTGGTGTTCCAGGAGGGCGCGCTGTTCCCCCACATGACCGCCCGGAAGAACGTCGCCTACGCCGCGACCGACGCGGAACGCGTCGACGAGCTGGCGGGACTGCTCGAGATAGCCGACGTGCTCGACCGCCGGCCGGGGGCGCTCTCGGGTGGCGAGCGACAGCGGGTCGCACTGGCGCGTACGCTCGCCGCCGAACCGGATGCACTGTTGCTCGACGAACCGCTCTCGAGCCTCGACGCGCCGATCCGTCGACGACTCCGACTGGAACTCCACGATCTGTTCCAGTCGCTCGACATCCCGGTCGTCTACGTCACGCACGACCAGCGGACGGCGAGTGCACTCGGCGACCGTCTGGCGGTGCTACACGACGGGCAGGTCGAACAGGTCGGCCCGTCGGCAGCGGTGCTGGAGCGACCGGCCACGCCGTTCGTCGCCCGGTTCACTGGCAGCGAGAACGTCCTGGAAGCGCGGGTCGTGGAGCGGAAGGCGGACAGTCTACTCCTCGATGTCGGGGACGGACGGCTCTCGACGAGGGCCGTCGATCCGGGTTCCGGCCCCGCCGTGGGTGAGACCGTCACCGTCAGTGTCCACCCCGCACGACTCGAACTCGGACCGCCATCGACGGGGACGACCGGACGGCATGACCGACTCCACGGGACGGTCCGTCGGCTGGTCAACGAGGGCGACCAGTACCGGGTCGTCGTCCAACCGGTCGACGAGAGCCAGGACGGGGGAAACCCGACCGGCGTGACGACGGACGCGGTGGAACTGACCGCGACGGTCGCGCCGACGATGGTCGACCGGCTCACCCTCGAACTGGGTGACAGCGTCTCCTTGACCATCTCACCGGGAGACGTTCACGTCATCGACTGAGGTGAAGATTTGTCATCGACCGTCGGGCGGTGTCGTTTCGAAATGCGTAATCCGGGGCCGCTCTAGCAAGCATTAAGTGAATTCAGGGTTCGTCTGTTTGTAGAACCGAAACATCACGGAGACCAGGAATGCCACAGCACGACACCGAGTACCGTCTCGACGACATCGACCGCCGGATACTCTACATGCTGATGCGCGAGAGCCGTCACACGACGGCGGCGGCCATCGCCGAGACGGTCAACGTCTCCGGCGCGACCGTTCGGAACAGGATCTGCAACCTCGAGGAGGCGGGTGTCATCAGCGGGTACACGGCACACATCGACTTCGAGCGCGCGGGCGGGAACCTCACCAACCTCTACCTCTGTAACGTGCCAGTGCCGGAGCGCGAGGCGCTCGCACACCGGGCACGAGCCATCCCGGGCGTCATCAACGTCAGGGCCCTGATGACGGGGCGGGAGAACCTCCACGTCGTCGCCGTCGGGGAGACGACGAACGACCTGCAACGGGTCGCCCGGAAGCTCTCCCAGCTCGGTATCGAGATCGAGGACGAGGACCTCGTCGAGGACGAGTTCTTCAGCCCCTACGCCCCGTTCGACCCCGATGGGGACGGTAGCGACCGGGCCCCCGAGGACGTCATCAGCCTCACCGGCGAGGCGAACATCGTCCAGATAACCGTCGAAGGGAACGCCCCCATCGCCGGCCGAAGCCTCGAAGAGGCGAGCGCCGAGGGAATCCTCGACTCGGACACGCTCGTCATCGGTATCGAACGCGAGGAGTCCGAGCTGACCCCCCACGGTGGGACCGAGGTCCGGCCGGACGACATCGTCACCGTACTGTCACGCAGTTCGGCGAACGAGAGAGTGCTGGAGACGTTCCGTAGCGGCAATCCGGAGGTCGTCGACGGATGAACCGACAGACAGCGAGACCGACCGAAACGACGGACCAGGAGATCCACGTATGAGCAAGAGACTCACCGACACAGTAGTCGTTCCAGTCGCACACGAATCGGACGCCCGAAAGACCGCAGCGGCCCTCGAACCGTACGACGTCGACCGTGTCGTCGTCGTCCACGTCGTCGAGAAGGCCGGTGGTGCACCGGACAAGACCCCGGTCGAGCAGTCCGAGGAGATCGCCGAGGCCTCCTTCGCCGCCTTTCGCGAGACCTTCCCGGACGCCGACGACGCACTCGCCTACCGGCGTGACGTGGTCGGGGGCATTATCGACCTCGCGGAACAGGAGGACGCCAGCGCCATCGCGTTCAGGCCCCGCGAGGAGGGGCGCATCGTCCGGTTCCTCTCGGGTGACCACTCGCTCCGTCTCGTGACGCAGTCACCGATTCCGGTCATCTCCCTCCCCTCGGAGGACGACGAATGACGGAGGGCGACGAGGAACTCGCCAAGGACCTCGGGCTCGTCTCCGCGATGACCATCGGTATCGGGACGATGATCGGTGCGGGTATCTTCGTCCTGCCAGGCGTCGCCGCCAACACCAACGACGCCGGCCCCATCGTCGTCGTCTCGTTCCTCGTCGGGGGCGTCATCGCGATGGTGAACGCGCTCTCGATCTCCGAACTCGGGACGGCCATGCCGAAGGCCGGCGGCGGCTACTACTACATCAACAAGTCCCTCGGGCCGATGTTCGGCTCCATCGCTGGGATGGGCGACTGGATGGGGCTCGCCTTCGCGTCCGCGTTCTACTGCATCGGCTTCGGGCAGTACCTCGCGGTGTTCGTCGGACTCCCCTCGCTCGCGTTCCTCTCGCCGATCCAGGTCGGCGCACTCGTCGCGGGGGCGGTGTTCGTCGCCGTCAACTACATCGGCGCGAAGGAGACCGGCGGGGTCCAGACAGTCATCGTCACGCTCCTGCTCGCCATCCTCGCGGCCTTCGCCGTCGCCGGCTTCTTCTCGTTCGACTACGGAATCCTCACCAGCGACGGAGGGCTCACGCCGAACGGGTACGGCGTCATCCTCCCCGGAACCGCACTCGTCTTCGTCTCCTTCCTGGGCTACGCGAAGATCGCGACCGTCGCGGAGGAGCTGAAGAATCCCGGTCGCAACCTCCCCATCGCCATCATCGGGAGCGTCGCCATCGTCACGACCATCTACGCCATCCTGGTCAGCACGATGCTGGGCGTCGTCCCGTGGCGGGATCTGGTCGAGGACGCACCGGTCGCGCAGGCCGCCGAAATCGCGTTCCCCAGCAGCCTCCTCGGCTTCAGCGGGGTCGCAGCGGTCGCGGCCTCGGTGATGACCCTCGGTGCGCTGCTGGCGACCGCCTCCTCGGCGAACGCGTCCATCCTCGCCTCCGCACGCATCAACTTCGCGATGGGCAGGGACCGGATCGTCACCAACTGGCTCAACGAGATCCATCCCAGCTACGCGACGCCCTACCGGTCGATCCTCGTCACCGGTGCGCTCATCATCGTCTTCATCGCGGCACTCGGCCAGGAGATCGAAGTCCTGGCGAAGGCCGCCAGTGTGCTCCACCTCATCGTCTACGCACTGATGAACGTGGCCCTCATCGTCTTCCGAGAGGCCGACCCGGAGTACGACCCCGAGTTCACGGTGCCGTTCTACCCGGTCACACCGATAGTAGGTGGGTTCCTTTCACTCGGTCTCGTCGCGTTCATGGATCAGATCGAGATCGCACTGTCGGGCGCGTTCGTCCTCGCCGCCATCGTGTGGTACTTCCTCTACGCCCGCGACGAAACCACGCAGGAGGGAGTCCTCTCGGAGTACGTCACGCGGCGCGAGGACGAGCTACCGGACGGTGTCGTCGACGCGGCTGACGCGGTAGCCCCGAACGAGGACGACGATTTCTCCGTCATGGTCCCACTCGCGAACCCGAAGACCGAGAAGGACCTCATCACGCTGGCGAGCGCCATCGCGAAGCAGAAGGGCGGCACCGTCGACGCGGTCCACATAGTCAAGGCCCCGGACCAGACCTCGCTGGAGTACGCAGCCGAGAACCCCGAGGTGTTCGAGGAGGACTACCACGGGATACTCGACGCGGCGGAACAGAACGCCGAGACGTTCGGGGTCGACGTGGAGACCCACACAATCCTCTCGCACCGGCTGTTCGAGCAAATCTTCGACGCCGCGAAGTCACACGACGCGGACATGGTCGTGATGGGCTGGGACGAGGACGCTCACGGCTCGCCCGGGCGCGTCGAGAGCGCACTCGACGAGCTGACCGAGGACCTGCCCTGTGACTTCCTGGTGCTGAAGGATCGCGGTTTCGACGCCTCGGAGATTCTCGTGCCGACGTCTGGCGGCCCGGACTCGGACCTCTCGGCCGAGGTCGCGAAGCTGCTCCAGGCCGAGTACGGCTCGACCATCCGGCTGCTCCACGTCGCCGACGACACCGACGCCGGCCGGGAGTTCCTCGCCGACTGGGCGGAGAGACACGGCCTCGAAGACGCCGAGTTGCTCGTCGAGTCCGGTGACGTCGAGGACGCCATCGCGCGGGCCGCCGAGGACGCCAGTATGATGATCGTCGGTGCGACCGAACAGGGGCTGCTCTCCCGGCTGGTCAGGCGTTCGCTCGTGCTGGACGTGGTCGACGAGGTGTCGTGCTCGGTGCTCCTGGCGGAGCGGGCACGCGAGAAGAGCTTCCTCGACAAGCTGTTCGGGAACTGAGTCAGCTCTGGGCCGGCGGCGACTGCGTCTCGCCTTCGGCGTACTTCTCGCTGAACTCGCCGATGAGGTTGCCCATCTTCGCGTACCAGTCGTTGAGCATGCGCTGCATCTCCTGGGCGATCTCCTCGGCATCACGTGGCCGGTAGACGTGGTAGTAGCCACCCTGGTCGTAGTTGATCTGCTCCTTCTGCAGGAAGCCCGCCGAGAGCAGGCGCTGGACCGCTCGGTACGCGGTGGAGCGTTCGCGGTCGATCTCCTCGGCGATCTCGTCGACGGTGAGTCCCTCGTCGCGCTGGTTCAGCAGCTGGAAGATCTCCTTGTCGATGCCCTTCAGGTCGTGGAAGCACTCCAGCAGGCCCTCGCAGTACATGTCCTGCCGGAGCATCTCGCTCATCGAGTCAGCCATTTGATGAACGTAGGGGCTGCCCACTCAAAAGTGTTTGCAAATTCGGCACAATACTGCCGGCAACGTCGAATACAGGGGCTCAGTCCTGCGACGAGGCGTGATCTGCACCCTGCTCTGCGCTGTCAGCGGACCGCATGGACCGCCAGTAGCCCTGGGCGTATGCGCCGAGGAACATGCCCCCGATGGCCCAGAGTATGGGGTAGTTGCCGACGCCGAAGCTCGCGTAGGCGGCCCCGGGACAGATTCCGGAGAGACCCCAGCCGACGCCGAAGATGGAGCCACCGATCACGACGTTGCGGTCGAACGACTTCACGCGGCGCTTGTACTCGTCGCCGGTGATGGGCGCGCGGTCGAGGAACGTCGTCGCCACGAAGAACGTGACGCCCGTGACGACCGCCGCACCGCCCATCACGAACAGCAGTCCGAAGTCCTGGAACTGGAGGAAGTCGAGCACGACCTCCGGCCGGGCCATCCCGCTGATGGCGAGCCCGAGCCCGAAGACGATGCCGCCGAGGTAGATGGCGGGCAGGAACAGCGGGCTCCGCTCTGCGGTGCTCATGGGTTCACCCCCAGCGCCATCACGAGCTGAGCTGTCCCGATTGCGAACGCCATGAACGTCGCGACGTTCACGAGCGAGGTGTTCGACAGCGAGCCGACGCCACAGACGCCGTGTCCGGACGTACAGCCCTTGCCGAGCCGGGTGCCGACCCCGACGAGGAAGCCGCCGCCGAGGAGCCGCCACCACTGCACCTCGGTGGTCCAGATACCCGGGTTCAACACGAGCCCCCAGATCGCCGCACCGCTGACGATACCCGCGGTGAACACGAGCCGCCAGTCGCGTGACTGGACGTACTTGAAGCGGTTGAACCGGTCCACGTCCGAGACGTACGAGAGTGTGGACTCGAGGAACGTGCTCGCGCCCGCGATGATGCCCGTCGAGAGGTAGATTATCGACGCTCCCAGCCCGACGAGCAAGCCGCCGATGGCGTACGGGAGTATCCCGCGGGGGAAGAGTTCACCCAGGGCGAGCAGCGGTGTGAGTTCGGTCATCTCGCGGTGACACCCCCCCGGTTGTCTCCGGTGTCGGTTCGCCGGGCGGTGCTGGCGTCGATGCCCGGACCGTGGTCGCCGACCGTCGAGCGGCCGGTGTACCGTCCGTCTGTCATTGTCGGTTCCATCTACAGCGGACGCACAGATAAGACTTTGCATAGTAATTCTATTGCTACACAATACCGGAGAGGCAGACCGCCACCGAAAGCGTTCAAATATCTGGTTACGCCTACGTGACCATGGGCAGTCGTGTTCAGAACACGAACTGCTACCGACACCCTTTTTACTGACCCACCAGTATTGGGTGGTGAAGCCAATACCATGACGGAGTACGAAACCACCGAGACGCTCGACGTGAAAGGAGAGAACTGCCCGATGCCGGTCGTCAAGACCAAGCAGAACATCGACACCCTCGCAGCCGGTGAGGTGCTCGAGGTCCTGTCGACCGACTCCGGGAGCATGAGCGACCTCGCGGGCTGGGCGGACTCCACGCCCGGCGTGGAGCTCGTCGACCAGGTCGAGGGCGACGGCCTCTACACGCACTACGTGCGCAAGACCGAGTGACCATGTCGACCGACACACCAGACGCCGCAGGGTCCGACGCCGAGGAGCCGTCGCGTGCCGAGCTGGCCGCACAGGTCGAAGCGCTCGAGCAGCGGCTCTCCGACGTCGAGGCCGACACGGCCGACGACACCCCGAAGATGTCCATCATCGCGACGAAGGGCACCCTCGACATGGCGTACCCGCCGCTCATCCTCGCGAGCACCGCGGCCGCCTTCGGCTACGAGGTCACCGTGTTCCACACGTTCTGGGGCCTCGACATCCTGCACGAGGAGAAGTCCAAGAAGCTCCAGCTGAGTTCGGTCGGGAACCCCAGCATGCCCGTCCCGAACGTCATCGGCGCGCTGCCGGGCATGGACCGGATGACGACCAAGATGATGGAGAAGCAGATCGCGGACAACGACACCGCGACCATCCAGGAGCTCATCGACACCTCGCTCGACATGGGTGTCGAGTTCCAGGCCTGCCAGATGACCATCGACCTGATGGACTACGACGAGGACGACTTCTTCGACGGCGTCACGACCGGCGTCGGCGCAGCGACGGCCATCCAGGACATGGCCGAGGCCGACATCCAGCTCCTGGTCTGACCGACCAGTTCCTTCATGACACAGGAATCCCCCGACGAGCGGACGCAGCAGGCCGAGACGGACAGCCGGGATGCTACCGACCCACTGGTGGGCGAGGGCATGCTCGACGAGGAGATGGGGCCGAGCTCGTCGATGGCCCACCTCTACCGTGGCGAGATCCATCGGATGACGTTCTGGCGGGAGCGACTGGACCGGACGACGAACTGGGCCGTCGTCGTCATCTCCGCGCTCCTGACGTGGTCGTTCTCCTCCTCGGACACGCCACACTACGTCATCCTCATCGGTATCGCGACGCTGACCGTCTTCCTCGTCATCGAGGCGCGCCGCTACCGGGGGTACGACATCTGGCGGACCCGGGTCCGCTCGCTCCAGCAGAACGTGTTCGCGAAGGGGCTCGACCCGGAGATCGACCTCGCGAACCCGGACTGGCGGACGGGGCTGGCGGCGGACTACAGCCGGCCGACGTTGAAGATCACGACCGAGGAGGCCATCGCACACCGGCTGCGCCGCATCTACCTGCCGCTGTTCGGCCTCCTGCTCGTCGCCTGGGCCGTCCGCATCACCGCGTTCGCGACGGACTCCTGGCTCGCGACCGCCAGGGTCGGCGCGATACCTGGGTCGACCGTCGCGCTGTCGGTGGCCGTCTTCTACGCGGCCGCACTGTTCGTTGCCTTCCGTCCCCGGACCTGGCGTGCGCGGGGCGAACTCAGGTTCGAGGACCTCCGGAAGTGAGACCTGGCGAGGCGACCCATCGCGGACTCACGCTCCGACACGGGGAACCGGATGTGCCGGTTCTCAGTCGACGGGACAGATAGTGCGGCTTTATCTTATCAGCTGACGTATGTTAAACCATGAGCACCACTTCATCCCGTAGAATCCCGTCCGTCCAGGTACTGTTCGGCGCGCTCGTCGTCGTCCTCGGAGCGTTACTGCTGCTCGACACGACCGGCGTGTTCCCGACGACCGACCTGCTACTGTACGCCCCGTCGCTGTTCGTCGTCGTCGGCCTCTGGGCGCTGTTCCAGAGCCGACTCCGGAACATCGTCGGCCCGGTCGTCCTCGTCACCATCGGAGCGGCCTGGCAGGCCGTCGCGCTCGACTTCGCGACCGTCGACGACGTCATCGTCTTCTGGCCGGTGCTGGTCATCGCGTTCGGCCTCTCGGTGGTCCTCGGGACCTACCGGGCGAAGACCGTCGCAATCGACGACGCGTACACCTCGATGTTCGCGGCCTTCGGTGGCGTCGAACGGCGGAACACCTCGAAGGCGTTCACGGGGGCCGACCTCACCGCTCTCTTCGGAGGTGCAGAGATCGACCTCCGCGACGCAGAGGTCACCGACCGACCGGCCCGTATCAACGCAGTGGCACTGTTCGGTGCAGCCGAGGTCATCGTCCCTCGCGACTGGAACGTCCAGATGGACGTCCTGCCGGTCCTCGGTGCTGCCGAGGACTCCCGTCGGCGCTACGAGACCATCAACGACGAGGTCGACCTCGTCGTCGGTGGCTTCACCGCGTTCGGTGGCATCGAGGTCAAGGACTGAAACCGCGCGAGACAATTTTTCGGGGCCAGCCGACGAGCTACCGCCAGCTCGTCCAGCCGCCGTCGACGACGAGTGACTCGCCCGTGACGTAGCTCGCGAGGTCGCTCGCCAGGAACGTCGCCGCCCCGCCGATCTCGTCGGGCCGACCCTGTCGACCGAGGGGGACCTGCTGGGCGAACGACGCGTCCGCCTCGTCGCTGCTCTCCTGGTCGCCACCGATCATCGTCTCGATGCCGCCGGGGTGGATCGCGTTGACACGGATGTCGTGCTCGGCGAGCTTGTGGGCGAGCGAGTACGTCAGCATCGTGAGTCCGCCCTTCGAGGCGGAGTACGTCGGCCAGTTGCCGTTCCCGAACAGGCCGGCGATGCTCGAGATGTTGATGATGCTGCCGCCGTCGCCCTCCGCCATCCGCTCGGCCGCGACCTGCGAGCCGAAGAACGCGCCGTAGAGGTTGATGTCCATCAGCCAGCGGTAGTCCTCCTCGCTGACCTGGAAGAAGTCCTCGGCGCGCCAGACGCCCGCGTTGTTCACCATGATGGAGACGCCGCCGAACTCGTCTGCAGCGTCCATGGCCACCGTGAGGTCGTCCCGGTCGGTCACGTCACAGTGGACGAACGCGGCGTCGGCGTCGGTCTCCGTCTCGATCTTCTCGTGGGTTGCTTTCCCCTCCTCCTTGGGGTCCTCGCGGACGTCTGCGACGACCACGGCCTCCGCGCCGTGTTCGGCGAACGTGAGTGCGATTCCGCGACCGATTCCGGAACTCCCGCCCGTGATGACCGCGATCTCGTCATCGAGTAGTGACATCTGTGAACACCGTTCGGACTTCTCACCGAGACAAGATAAAACAAGACGACAGTTCCGAGACGGTGAGAGCCGGCCCCCCGCGAACGGTGGGTGTCAGTCAGCGTCGAGGTCCGGATCCCGGACGGTCAGAACCGGGACGGGCGAGGTGCGGACGATCTTCTCGGTGACGCTCCCGATGAGGTAGCGCTCGAGCCCGGTTCGACCGTGGGTCCCCATCACCACCAGGTCGATGTCATTCTCCTCGACGTACCGTCGGAGCTTCCTGTACGGCCGACCGTAGCCGACCGTTTTCTCGACACGGGCGACCGAGTCGTCGGCCCGTCCGGCGATGCTCTCGACCGCCTCCGCTGCAGCGTCCTCCAGTGCGTCGGTCATCAGCTGGGAACGTACGTCCAGACCCATCGAGAACGCGTCGACGACGGAGACGACGTGGACCTCGGAGCCGTACCGGGCCGCCACGTCGAGGCCGACGTCCGCAGCCGCGTCGGCTGCGTCGCTCCCGTCCGTCGGGATGAGCACCGACTCGAACGGGTAGTGGACCGAGCCGTCGTCGGTGTCCCTGACCGTCAGCACCGGCACGTCCGAACGACGGAGCACCTTCTCGGTGACACTCCCCAGCAGGTAGCGTTCGACGCCGGTCCGACCGTGGGTCCCCATCACCACCAGGTCGATGTCGTTCTTTTCGACGTACTCCAGAATGGTCCTGTGGGGGACGCCGGTCCGCACGGCCCCTTCGACCTCGAGGTCGGCCGCCTCGACCTCCTCGGTGACCTCCTCGACGATGGCCTCAGCGCGAAGACCTCTCTCCTCCTGTTGTGGGACGTTCTCGGCGGTGCGCGAATCGACGACGTGCAGGACGTGGACTGCGGCATCGTAGTGACGGGCCAGGTCCTCCGCGTAGCCGACGGCCGCCGTCGCACACTCGCTGCCGTCGGTCGGGACCAGTATCTCGTCGAACATCGTCCGTTGATTCGTCGTCGCACGACAATAATGTCGGGGGTGGAGCGGATGGTCGTGTTCGGGCAGACCGGAAACCCGGGGCTGACGGGCGGGTCGCCTCAGGGACGCCAGCCCCGCAGGAATCCCGTCGAGACACCACCCACCGCGAGTGCGGAGCCGATGCTGAACGTCCGCATCGCGAACACGGCAGCCGCCGCGTCCGCCTGGCTGGCGGCGGTGAGCAGTCCCAGCACGGCCCCCAGGAGTACGTCGTATGCACCCAGACTCGCCGGGATTGGGAAGACACTGGCCGCCTGCGGAAGCGGGATGACTGCGACGATGGGGAGCAGCGCAACCGGTGTCCCCATGCCGCCGAGGGCCACCCAGAGGGTCACCGCGGTGAGCAGCTGTTCGACGATGCCACCCACCGCGATGAGGGCGACCAGCCCCGGGGCGTCACGGAACTCCCCCGCGCGCATCCAGAACCGGTCGACGGCGGCCGCCACGGTCTCACCGTCGTGCGGGTCCGAACGGTAGAGCGACGAGACGAAGCTGACCGGTGGGGCCAGCAGGACGACGAGACCATCGCTCAACCGGGCGTGAGTCACAGCCAGCAGGAGGCCGACGACGAGGAGCACCCCGACCGCCCCACCGAGCGTGTAGACGAGGAACGACGGGGTCGGACCCAGCAGGACCAACACCAGGACGAGGAGCGTCGAGACGAACAGCTGTGAGCCCGACTTCACGTACTTGGCGACGCCTCGGACACCCAGCGCCTCGCTGTAGGTCGTCTCGGTCTCGACGGCGATGAACCGCGCCATGATCGGCTCCGAGGTCACCGGACCGGCCGGGCTGAGGGTGTCGAAGAAGTCCCCGGCGAACGCGAACTGGACACTCCTCCCCGGGGAAATCCCACCGTTGAGCGGCCGAAGCGAGGCCCAGACGCCGATACCGTCCGCGGCTCCCTCGGCCAGGACCAGTACGAGCACCAGCAGCGCGAACAAGGGTGCGAGCGTCGTTGCCCGGCTGACGACGGTGCCGACACCGACGAACCAGAGATACGCGGCTATCGCCGTCACACCCAACGTCACACCGACGAGGAACCGCACGGCGGGGCGCACACCACCGTCTCCGAAGGGCATCCAGATAAACCCGCCGTCACCCGGCGGCCGGCCACTGGATCTCTCGGAATCCGTGCCGCCCCTCCTGTATAGTCAGTCCGGGATCACCCCGACGTGGTCGCGTTCGACCTGCTGTTCGTCGACGGGTCGGACGACGTCCTCACCGACGGACAGCGGGAGTGACTGCGGAGTGCCCGTCGGACCGGAGAGACGGGTCGGGGGCGGCGGGACGGTCACCCGGGAAGGGAATCAGCCGTTAGCTGTACTGCTGGATGAGACTGCGCAGGGTGCCCTCGTCCTCGAACCCGACCATCTGCTCGACCGGCTCGCCGTCGGCGAACAGGACCATCGTCGGCACGCCCTGGACGCCGAACTGGGCGGCGAGCTGCTGGTTCGCGTCGACGTCGACCTTCGCGACGGCGGCGTCCGTGCTCTCGGCGATGGACTCGACGACGGGCTCGAGCATCTGGCAGGGGCCACACCAGTCGGCGTAGAAGTCGACGAGGACGACGTCGTACTCGTCGGTGGTCGACGTCAGTTCGTCGACGCCGTTCACGTACACGGGGTCGGCCGGAGCGGCTCCGTCAGCCACCGCGTCGGTGGTCTCACCCTCGGTCTGGTTCTGGAGTTCCTTCTTCTTCTGCTCGCGGATGTCCTCGATTGTACTATCTCCACTCATCACCAGTTGGTTGTCGCTCCTCGAACTTAGGTGTTGTGCTGTAGTCGTACAATATAGTGGCTACGAAAATAGACAGGTGACAGGATAGAACGGATTTGTGAGGCTATTCACGCCTTTTTGCCCACTCATGACGTTCCCCCGACGTTCACCATCGTGTGTATAATACGAAATACTATGGCGCTCCGGCTCGTACGTGTGAGCATGGCCCGCCACATCGCAGTGCTCGACGCGTCGCTCGGCGACACGCCCGCCGAGCGCAACCTCCGGCGCGAACTCGCGGCCGCCGCCGAGGACGTCGTCGTCGACGTGTACAAGCTACCCACCGGGGCGCTTCCTCCTACCGCGGCCAGCCCGGAGTGGAACTACGACGGTGTCGTCGTCAGTGGCTCCCAGACCTCCGTCTACGAGGACCGGGAGTGGATCCACGACGCGACGGCCTGGCTACGGGAGAGCCACGCTGCTGGCGTCCCCATGCTGGGCATCTGCTGGGGTCACCAGTTCATCGCTCAGGCACTGGGCGGTCGCGTGGTCGACATGGGGGAGTACGAGCTCGGATACCGCGAGCTCTCCAGGGTCGGTACGGACCCACTGTTCGACGAGGTTCCGACTGAGTTCGTCAGCTTCGAGACGCACTCCGACCGGGTGGCGGAGCTCCCGCCGGGGGCGAGCGTGCTGGCGCGAAACGACTACGGCGTCCAGGCGTTCCGTGTGGGCAGTGCGTACGGCGTGCAGTTCCACCCGGAGTACGACCGGCAGACGGCAGTCTGGGTCACCGAGAGCAAGGACCTCCCCGACGAACGCATCCAGGCGGTCCTCGACGCAATCACGGACGAGACCGTGGCAGAAGCCGAGGCAGCGAAAGCCGTATTCCCGAACTTCCTTGACTTCGTCGACTCACACCAGCCGGGGACAGCGCCGCTCGAAGGCCGTCGCTACTGACTCACTCGTCCGCTCGCTCCGCGACTTCCGTCCACGATTCCGCACCGAAGAACTCCTGGAGGGCCATCAGTACTCCGACGTACGTCCCGAAGGCGACGAGGACCGCGGGGACGACCAGGGCGATGATGAGCACGCCAATCCCTGTCCCACCGAACACTTCGATCATCACCAGCACACCACCACAGGGACCGGTGTGTCCGTGCGACCGTTCATAGCTCCAGCTTCCGGATCTTCCACCATCATTTTTGCGATGTCCCTTCAATACTACTCCGATAGGTTGTCTGTCAGGTGTGTGATTTCTGAGTACAGTAGGGCCCCTCGCAGAGGCCCCTGCAGGAGCGCCCGATAGACCACCAACAATAAACACAATTTTGCACAATACTGAATAGCTCGGTCCTCGTAGATGAACGTATGCGCGCAGTACTCGCGACCGACCTGTCCGACGCCATCGAGACCGCGATCAGTTCACGCACCTGTCTCGAGTGTCTCGAACGGTACGGCATCGACCAGATCGACCTCGTCACGGTCACCAGTCCGAACGTCACATCCGGGATGCCCGGTAGCGACATCGGGGCTCGCACGAAGCGCGGACTCGAACGCCAGCGCCGGCTGCTCGAGGAGGAGGGGTTCGACGTGCGGACGCACGTGATGCGGGGCACGCCACACCGGCGCATCAACGGGCTCGCCGACCGCGTGCACGCGGATCTGGTTATCATCGGGTCCCGCGGGCAGAGCCCGCTCGAACAGCGGTTCATCGGTGGAACCGCGAAGAACGTGGCCCGCACCGCGAGCCGACCGCTCCTGGTACAGCGCATCCTCGAACACGGCGAGGAGGAACACGAGGTCGCCGCCGAGCACCTCTTCCAGCGCGTCCTCTATGCGACCGACTTCTCGGAGAACGCCGAGCGGGCGTTCGACCAGTTCCAGCACCTCCAGCACGCGGCGAAGGAGGTGACGCTGCTCCACGTCGCCCCGCCCGAACGCCGGTCCGGAAGCGACCCCGACGCCGTCGCCGACGCCGAGGCCCGGCTCGCCGAACTCGCCGCCGAACTCGAGGAGCTGGGCATCGAGACGCGGACCGTCGTCCGTGAGGGTGCGGCCGTCGAGGAGATCCTCGCCGCCGAGCAGGAGTTCGAGCCCACGACCATCCTCATGGGCTCGCGTGGTCGGAGCCGGATGCGACGCCTGCTGCTGGGCAGTGTCTCCGAGGACGTCACCGCGAGGGCACAGTGCAACGTGCTGCTCGTTCCCCCGACTGGGACGCGCTGAATCAGAGTGCGTCGGTAATGTGGACCCAGATCGCACACCAGTCCTCGGCCGCGACGTAGCCCTCGACCTTCGCACAGGCACCCCAGCCGTCGCCGTTCTCGTCCGGGATGAACTCCGCGCAGTTGCCACAGGACTGCCCCGGCTGTCCGAGGCCGTCGGCGATGGCGTCCACCGACTCCATCAGTCGAACGTCCTCCTGCGTCTGGAGGTCGGTCGGGTCACGTTCCCCACCACCCTGTGAGCTGGCGGTCCGGTACTGTTCCGGGACCTGTGCGGTCGGCAGCTCGTCCTCCGTCAGGCCCTCCGGCACACTCGGCTCGGGCAGCTCCTCCCAGACGGTACACCAGTCCGCGCCGTCGATGTAGCCCTCGACTGTCACACAGGCACCGAACGCGTCGCCGTTCCGGTCGTAGATGTACTCGTGACAGTTCGCACAGCACCGACCCGGCTGATGGGCGTTGTTCTCCTGTGCCTCCTCGTACTCGGAGAACTGGACGTCCGCCTTCGGGAACAGCTCCTCGCTCCCCCGCTGTTCACCGCCGATAGAGGTCGCCGATAGGTAGACGTCGGGGACGGGACCGCTCTCGAACTCCTCCCGTGAGACGCCCTCCGGCAGCTCCTCGTCGTCGTCGTCCTCACCGTCGTCCGCATCATCGTCCGTATCATCGGCCGCCATCGTCGTCGTCTCGACGACGGTGGTGCCGTCTGCGTCGTCCCCGTCACCGCCGAGACAACCGCTCAGCGCCCCGATCCCCGCCGTGGCGACGAGATAGTGTCGCCGGCTCCACAGGTGATACCCCGAACCGTCGTCCGCCCGCGAGCGTCGACTCGCCATGCGTGTCCGTCGGTTCCTCTCACACAAAATTATGAACTACTGATAACTGGAAACGTGGCATTACGGAGAGTCAAGGAGAAAGCCCCGCCCTTCAGGACGGGGATGAATCCGACAATACTCTCCGCACCCGCCGGGCGATGGCAAGACCGGATATTCCACGTCACGCCGTCCATACCTTCAAGTAATAATACAGACATAGGTTACGTATGGTGAGACAGGTCGTCACCCGCACCTACACTGCTTCCATACGGAACCAGCAACAGGTGTCCGACGACCTTGATTCGCTCGGGTTCGCCGCCTCGAAACTCTGGAACGTCGGACGGTGGACGTGCGACCGCGTCTGGTCTGAGATAGGCCATATTCCCGGTCACAACGAACTCACCACCTACCTGAAGTCGCACGAACGCTATGATGACCTGCATTCTCAGTCAAGTCAGCGAGTCCTTCAAGAACTCGCTGAGGCGTTCAACGGCTGGTACGGCAACCGACGCAACGGAGACACGAACGCGAACCCGCCGAAGTATCGCAAACACGGTGACAACCACCCGCGTTCCACGGTCACGTTCAAAGCCGCAGGCTTCAAAATTGACACTAAATACCAGCGGGTCAGACTCAGCAAAGGCTCGGCCCTGAAAGACTACTGGTCGGACTTCATCCTCTGCGAATACCAGACCCGGCCCGACGTTGACCTCTCCACCATGGAGAGCGTCCAACAGGTTCGAGCAGTCTGGACAGGTGATGAGTGGGAACTGCACTTCGTGTGCAAAGTCGCAATCGAGGTTTCCGAATCACCCGGTGAGAAGACCGTGGGTGTTGACCTCGGTATCAACAACTTCGCCGCGCTCGCCTTCGAAGACGGCAACAGCGAACTGTACCCGCTCAACTGCTTGAAGCAGGACGACTACTACTTCAGCAAGCGGATTGCTCGCTGTGACGACTCTGATTCCGAACAAGCAACCCGGCTGAACCAGAAGAAGTCGGCTCGTCGCACTCACTACTTCCACACGCTCTCCAAGCACATCGTCCAGCGGTGTGTAGAAGAGGGAGTTGGAACGATTGTGGTGGGCGACCTCTCCGGTATCCGCGAGGACGGGGAGAACGGCGAGTCGAAGAACTGGGGAAAGCACGGGAACCTTGATCTGCACTCGTGGGCGTTCGACCGCTTCACCTCGATGCTCACCTACAAAGCAGAGATAGAGGACATCACAGTTGAGCAGGTGTCCGAACGGGATACATCGAAGTCGTGTTCGTGTTGTGGAAGAAAGCGCGAGTCGAACCGTGTTGAACGCGGGTTGTACGTCTGCGATGAGTGCGGTACGGTAGCTAACGCTGATGTGAACGGTGCTGAGAATATCCGACAGAAAGTATCTCCGAGTCTCGCCTCTGATGGGGGAGATAGGAGTAACGGCTGGTTGGCACAGCCATCGACGTTCTTGTTTGACAAGGAAACTGGTGCATTCGCACCTCAAGAACAGGCTACGTCGTAAACCACAATATCCCAACGGCGGTCGGGAATCCTCGCCCTTCACAGTAGACGCCGAATCAAATCGTTCTCGGAGTTGAACCTCTCCACTGATTCGGTCTCGCAATGAGTTTCGGAATATCTCTCGACGAACTCTGTGGAGACCGAGCGAGGGAACGCCGCCGAACGTAG